>MPMQ01000028.1 GCA_002238585.1 Kistimonas sp. bin40
ACCTGTGGCTGGATACCAGAATCCGGCGCCGCCGGGTTGACTTGCGTGCCTGCCGGCAGTGCTGTGAGCTGTCCTTCGCCGGCTATCAGACGGAGGCCTTCTGTCAGATTGCCGGCCCACACCGGCTGCCAGTCGGCATCCATGATGCCCGTTGACACGGACAGACGGCGCAGGCTGGCGGGTTGGTCGTCCTGTTGACGCAGGCTGTAGAGCCAGTTGCCGGCACGGGCCAGCAGGGCCAGCCCGCCCGGCTGGTCGGACAGGTCATACCCCCGGCGCACAGGAGGGCTCATATCAGGACGCGCGCCGGTTTCCGGTTGGTAGCCCATCAGCTGGTAGGCCATCAGCGTGTCGTTGGCATCCTGCATCCACAGATTCAGCGCCTTGTTTTCCACAGACAGCAGCCGCGCCTGGCCGGGCAGATCATACTGAGCCAGTTGGAAATGATACGGAGCCAGTCGGTCGTTGGAGTGGACGCGCTCCAGTATCAGACTGACGACCTGAATCGGGTATCCTGACCCATGATAGAGCTGATGCAGTTGATTGCCATGCGCAAGACTGTAGACGGGTGTTGTGGGCTGCAATACAAACTCTGCTTTCCGGGGCAAATAGTCTTTCTGCCTCCTGCGTGGCTCATCCACCCGAGGTAGCGCATCATCAAGGCCCGGCGGCAGGAAATGGGAGATGCGCAACAGCCCGTTGAGATCATTCTCCTGTTTCCAGGGATAGCGCTGCCGTGTCACCAATACCCAACCGCCGTCGGCTAAGCGAACAAGAGATTGCAGGGACTCGTGCGGATAACGGGTGGTTGCCAGTCGCAGACAATCACGGCCGTCGTACCGTTCGGCAGTGTAGAAAAGGGTAAGACAGTTAGGCCAGTCTCCCAGTTCAAGGCTGGAGTATTCGGTGCGTCCGACAGAGCCTGCAGGCAAGGGGGCGAAGGCGAAGGAGCTGGCCTGATAGCCGGCTGTATCAATCATGCAGCCACCGATCTCCAGCTGAGGGCGTGCCCAGGAGGGAAACAGAGGAAGCTGCCCATCACCACCCGAGAAGAGTAATGTGCCTGCTCTTGTCGCAGGTGCCAGAAGAAAGCGATCAGTATGATTCCCCGTGGCCTCCAGCTGGTCTGGCCCCACAGCCCGGTGCCGCACGCGCACATGAGAAAGGATGTCAGTGGAAACGAGACTGGACCGGGCCAGCCCGGCAGGAACATAAAGGCCGCTTGCGTCTATTGGTGACTGTGGTTCTGGCTCGTCTGCCTGTTTTATAGACCAGGCTTGCACACTGTTGTTGACGCAGTCCGCTTGCGAGATATCCAGCCGTTTCCAGCTATTCAAATGTAGGGGAGCCTCACGGCAACGCCGGCTGGCGTAGCCCAGGCTGGCGCAACTGAAGCCCGTGCCGTTTGCACCGGAGTGCTGCGGTTGTTCCGTCCGGGCTATGACGAAGTTGTTATGCAACTGCGTTTGCCGACTTGTCAGATCAAGATAGAGAGAAGATGAAGAGTCGATCATTCCCAGCAGGGCAGCAGAAGACCGTTGAGTGGTATTTCCGGCTTTTTCCCCGGATTCCAGTTGCCGCTCCCCTACCAGGGCCTGCACCCTGTTATCCCTTAGTTCCCTTTGGTTAATGTACTGCGAGCCTGCAGCCGCAACAGTCCCCAGTCCCAGACTGGCCAGAGCGGTCCGGGACCGGGATCCGGTTGAGGACCGCGCATAGGCCAGCACCTGGTTGTCGGTGGCATTATTCAGATTAACACTGTTGCGGGGGCCCCGGGTGCTGGCGACCAGCCCGGCCTCCACGCTGCCCTCACCGGTGGCGTTGAACAGGCTGTTGCGCAGTTGGCGGATCTGCACCCTGTTGCCGCTTCTCATCTCGCCGATAAGTGCCGCCTTGCTGCCGTTGAGGGTTTCCACACGGCTGTCAGTAACACTGAGCGAAAGGATACTGTTGCTGATAGCGCCAAAGACGACCGCGTCCCCTTGTTGGCGGGTCAGCTGCACGCTCAGCTTGTGATCATCAGTGTTCAGGTTTCCGGTGAAAGGATGGGTGCGATTGCCCACCGGCAGCGCAGCGCCGTCTGTGATGACGACAGTTTCCACCAGTCGGTAACAGCCCTCCGGATTCTGGTGAATCCGGGTGAAGTTGTCTTGTCCCAGGGGCACGACCGGACCCGTGCACCCGGCCTGTCTGCGACCACGCCGGTGACTGACAGTCTGGTCAGTTGCCAGCTGTTGTGTGTCGGCCAGGGTGCGGTGACGTACGACAGCAAAATCATCCAGAGCTTCGGACCGTCGTTGCTGACGTCGGCTGCCTGCAGCAGACGCAGAACCCGTGCGTCCTCCCGCAGGTCGCAGGTCTTGCGCTTTGCCTGTTTTCTTGTTCTTGCTGGCCTTGCTGCGTTGTGGTTCTGACGGCGGCTTTTGGGCGGCAGCATTCTTTTCGGCGCGCTGCTTGCAGCGGCCTGACGTGCGCACTCGCGTACCGGACCGTCTGGTTTCGCGTGGCAGTTGATCTGTGGCAGAGGCCGTCTGGAGCAGAGGTGCTAGCGGCGCCGCGCGCCGTTTCGACGGGGCACGGGATGTCGCCCGGCCTGGGCTCAGCGTCGACAAGGTAGCCGCCACCTGTACCAGCACCCGCGCCCGGTGTCGTCCCAGTCCACCTGTTGCATTCCCTGTCTGTGCGAGTGTGTTGTTGGAATAGCTGGTATTCACACTGCTGAAGTTATGCATTTTTGAGTACCTCTACGTGATGGTATAGGTATGCCGGAACCTGCTGCTCTTTCCTTCTGTGCTGAACGCCGGCTGCCACCTTCGGACTCAGCAAGCGCCGGGAAGTTCCCTCTGTGACTGCCCTGTCCAATCATTGTGTGCGGATACGACAGAGGCACAGCCTCTCTACCGTCATTCCTGCGAAGGATCAGAATCCATCTGAGCTGAAGTGATTACAGGACTCCGGGGTTGTTCGTTGCGGCTTTGCACCTGTGAATGCCCACCTTCGCCAGGGATAACGAATGACGATGAAGCTGTGCGGACGGCGGCGCCCTGGTTCCGCACTATTCTTCTGGAGAAACACGGCTCCTGGCGGCAGAGGCGGGAATGACGCAGGAGGGACGGGAATGACGAGAGTGCGCGGGAATGAACATCCATTGCCGCACATCTGGACGGCAGAAGGCAGAGGCATCCCTGACAAGACAGTCCTCATGGATGCCTCTTGAATTTCAGGCCGCAGCCTGACCTCCTGGATTTTTCTCAAGTCCCTCCTCGTCTCCGGCAGCAGCCTGGGGCTGCGGTTCTGCTCCGCCCATGTTCACGAAACTGTACCAGTCGGTCAGCAGCTGGGGATCGAGTGCCAGGCAATTCAACAAACGCCAGCTCACCCCCGTGCCAAAAGGCGCAAGGTAGCCGGAGCGCCGATCCAGGCTCTTCAGGCGAATGAACGCCTGCACCTGCTCCGGTTGCTGTTGCAGCACTTGAGCCAGGCGCACCAGTTCGGCACAGCGCGCTGAATGCGCGCTCATTGAGGCCGCAGGCCAATGCTGCCGGTCGTCATGTGCCGTCAACTTCTCCACCAGCCTTTCGCCGCCCAGCAAACGCAATACCTGTACCAGATGTCCTGTTTCCAGCCAGGGAACCCGATTGTAGATACGCCGCCAGATAGCCAGAACAGCGTCTTGTTCCGGGATCGCCAGCTGCTTCGCGTCCAGACGGACCGGCGGCGCACCCACCCCCAGCACAGCAGCCGCTGCCCAGGCCAGCTGGCGCGCATCGGGTCCCTCAGCCAGCAACAGCAAATCCGAGGGACGCAACCGCCGGGAAACGGTTTGGCATGCGGGAGGAGCCTGCGCAACACGCGCCGCAAAACACGGGGCCGCGCAGCCGTGCTGCGCCAGACGGGACAGACTCGACCAGCTGATACTCTTTCCCTCCGGCCCCAGGTCCCGGGCGTGGCGCAGCAGGCTGGCAAGCCCACTGAGAGGGCGGTCATCCGGTTTCAGAAAAGCAGGATCGGTGGCGTCATCCAGTGCCAGAGGAAAAGCGGCCTGCTGACTGTGGCCATGCACCAGAAACCACGCCTGTTGCAGGGGAACGGGGGCGTCAGGATGTTGCTCATGTTCAAGCAGCACCTGGGTACCAATCTGTTCACATAAAAGCTGCAGGTAGTGCGTCCAGTCGACGCAGCCCAGCGGCGGTGCCAGCTCCCAGCGCCACGCAATCTGCTGCAGAGTGTCAGCACTGGCACCTGACCGGGCGAAGGCCTCCAGCCAGTTGGCATGGGTGCGGTCCGGGACTTGATGTTGCCCGTCCCGCTCGGCAATGGCCTGATCCACAGCCAGTTCCGCTGTATTGCGCCGCTGGCCTTTACTGCGCGCCAGCAACATATCCATCGCCTCCAGCCAGAGCTCCTGTATACCAAGTGCCGCCGCCAGCTCCCCGGTCTCTATCTCGCCGGCCAGTGGTACCAGCAGTCGTGCGAAGGCATCACACAGGGGGCCGCGTCGATCGACCAACCGCTCCACCCCCCGGGACCGGGCCAGGGCTCTGACCTGCGCTGCTATTTCGCAGGCGCACACGGGAGGCTCTTCCAGAGCTTGTGACAGCTCCTCAAGGGACAAGGGAAAGTGTGCCAGGCGCAGCAGGCCACGCGCCTTGCCAAAGGCATCAACCCAGTCGGCATCATCCAGCAAGAGATGAACCGACAATCCCAGTCCCATACCCAGACCCATGGGATCCATGTCGCTCATAGAAGCTGGAAGGACGCTCAGCACCTCTTGCTTGCCGGGGAAGCTGTGTGCCGGGGAGGTCGGGGGACGCAGGCTCCTGATAACAAGAGAGCGATCCGGACAAGGCTGCTGATCGCGACCGGCAGGAATCTGTTGTGAGCTGTCGTCAGCCAGGTATGGCACCCTGCTGTCGTCGTGGGCTTGCGGACAACTGGCGGTGACTGCCAGCGAAAGCGGACAGCTGCTGGTGGTATCACAGACGACAGCATCTCCTTGTGATCGGGCCGGTTGCGCGCTCAGCTTGTGGTCATCAGCGGTCAGGCTTGCTGTACAAGGACGGATACCATGGGCCACAGGCCGTTCCCTGCCGTCTTCCATAACGACAGTTGCCACCCGTTGGTAACAGCGGTCCGGGTTCGTGTGAATGCGGGTGCAGGCATGCTGTCCAGAAGCGACGACAGGACAGGTGTATTCGCCCTGTTTGCGACCAGGCCTGTCACTGACAGTCTGGACAGTTGTCAGCGGCTGTGGGGCGGCTGAGGCGCGGTGACGCACGACAGGAAAATCATTCAGTGCTTCAGACCGCCGTTGTTTACGTCGGCTGCCGGCCGACGCTGAAGAAGTGATACCTTTGCCTGCAGCTGGCAGTTGGCACCTGTTGCCCGTTTTGTTTCCTTTCTTTTTTTTCCCTTTCTTTCTGAATGACCGTTCCGGATGCAGCTCCTGGCTGACCGTTCTGTCATTGACACCGGGGTGTGCACCTGACGACTCTCGCACCCGTGTGCCAGCCTGTCTGGCGTTGACTTTGCAGGTCGGTTGTTGCACAGCGACAACAGCAGTACAACCCTGGCGGTGTGTTGTCTCTGGTCGGTGTTTCGCGCACTGGCCCTGCGCAGCAAGGCGTGGAGCCAGAGCCGTCAGGGTAGTGACCGTGCGCATCAGCACGCGTGCCCGGTGTGAAACCAGGGCGCCGGAGCGCGGCGTTGCAGGCACAAGGCAGGTGCTTGTGTTGCTCAGATTGTTCATGTGGACCTCCAGAAGTCCTCAGGGGGCAGATGTCCGGGGAATGCGTCCGGCAAGGCTTGGACACGGAACCGGGATGCAGAGTTCCATTTTTTTATCGTTTTTCAGGAGGTTATGTGCGTGCCGCAGGATTGGCTGCCCGTGGAAAAAGAGCCATAGCCGCAGCAAGGTGCTCGTGCCTGTTGCCCCGCGCAGGCCGATGAGTCTCCTGGTTTCATTGGTGCGCTGTGCGCCGCCAGACAGCCGCTGACCAAGCCGGCAAAGCCGACAGTGGTCAGCGAAGTGAAGTGCTGTCAGATTCCTACTTGTCGTCCTTGTCGTGATCCTGTTTGAGTGCTTTTTTCAGTTTCTCCTCGATCAGTGCCATAAGCTCCTGCTTGGCTCCTGCTTCCGAGCTGTGCAGAGCATCGCAAAAACTTTTTTGGCCCTGTTCGTCAAGGGAATACATTTGCATGAACCATCCCGGATCAGACTCCTCGCCGGCCGGAGGGGTCGGGATCATGGCCTGCTCCTTGTGCGCGATTGGCGCCGGGAGCTGATCCCGGCGGGCATCTTCCCTGCCATCCGGGCGACTCCTCGCCTTTTTGGGCGCGGATGGATCCGCAGCAGCCTCCAGGCTGTGCGAGCGGGGGCGGGGATTCTTCATGGGCTGGCGATCAGTGCCCGGTGGTTTTCCTGTCTCGAACAGCTGCACCAGCAGTTTGGTGACGGGCCGCTCAGAGGCAGCAGACTCACCCGCAACAAAGCCTGTCTTGAACAGCCTGACTGATATCTCAGCAAAGAGATGCCGCACCTCTGGCGACAGCCCCGGCCTGTCGTCTGGACAGCCGCTGTCGCGGGTCAAGCCGCGTGCTGACGATGCCAGCCGGGAGACCAGAGCGGCTGTTGAACAGCTTGTTGCTGTCCGGTGTGTTACGGCCTTGCGGTCTGGCGGCGGCCCCGCAGCAGTACTGTAGGCTTGCACCTGCGGCAACCGGATGACCGAACCGGGAAGCGTCCGTGCCTGCTGGTGCGCCAGTCTGGCTGGCTGCGTAATAGACAGCGCCAGAACCCTGTTTATCGTGTTGACCTGAATCATCACATCCGTACTCCTGGTTTGTTTCAGCTGTCAGACGGGCGAGCATCGCCCGCCTGCATCCGTTGGTCTGAGGCTCAAGAGCAAAGTTCCACCTTGATGATCATCAGCAGGTCAGCGGCACTTGGCACTGCTGCTGTGTGCTATGCGCTGCAAAAGCCGGTCACGGATTTGTTATGGCTTGGCAGCAGTTGATGAGGACTGTCAGCTGGAGGGGTTTTGTAGGGGTCTGCCTGACCAGCCGACCAAATTACCTGCGCCCACCGTCAGTGCGCTTTGGAAAATGGTGGCATTCCTCTCTGATTACTGATTACTGATTACTGATTGCTGATTGCTGATTGCTGATTGCTGATTGCTGATTGCTGATTGCTGATTGCTGATGCGTCATTATCCTGGGCGAAAACTATCCGCTGGCTTTGTTTGAATGGAAAAAGGGCGAAAGAGTTGTCTCTGTCGTCACTGGCTTTGCGCAATGCCGTCGTGTTGCGTCTTCGGGAGGCAGTACCTGACCCAGTGGGCGGCAAGCCCCGTCCTTCAGGGCGGGGAGGATGTCAAAACTGAGGGTTTTGTGTGCTGCTTGTCGGATGGCTTGCGCCAGCAAAAGAGCCTGCGGGCAGGAACTGATGGGAATTGATCACTGGCTGCAGACTTTGTTGCGGCTGTCAGGCGCATTATGGCCCGCTGTTCCAGTAGATTGTCCGGCGCCACTTTGCGTGGAACCAGCGTTGACATGCGGGCGACGGCTCGTGACAGGGCCTGCGCCCTGGGGCGCATCTGTCCCCCCGGCGCGGCGCTCGTCAAGGCCAGTGCTCCCCGGGTATAACTGATATGAATCCTCACATTCTCCCCTCCGGTTTTGTGCGTGTGTCATGATGGCGGACGAACAGGGTTCGCCGCCCTCTCTGCGTGGCGGCAAAACGCAATGTTGCACGCTGTCTCACCGCCTTGCAGGACATTGCTCATAGCCTGCTACCGGGTCTGCGAGGGTTGGGGTGCATCAGCCATCGCCAGAATTTCTCTTCTTCCGTGGGCTCTGTCTCTTCCCGGACCCCAAGGGTGATCGCTGGCGCTGGCCACTGCCGGGGAGGCTGCGCACTGGCAGACAGCGGTGCCTGGTGACCTGAGGGGGCTGTGCCGAACACCGGAGGAAGCGGAGGCTGCGTAACGGCTGGGCGTGACTGGGTTGCGCTTGTGCTTGTCAGGGGGCTATGGCTCTGGGGAGCCATTGATCCACAGCGGTCTGTGTCAAGAAAATAATCCAGCTGTTTTCCTCTATGACTTTTCAGGTGATGCTGCGGTCTGGCTTCGTCCTTATCCACTTTCTTGCCGCCTTCAAGGCTACAGGCCCCATCCGGGCTGGGAGGCTGTTTTTCCCGGTGGGTTGCGCAGGGCCCCGCATGCGCCAGGCTGCAAGCTGGCGGGGTGCTGTCCGGTATAAGCCATGAGTCACGGCCTTGAACACTGCAGGGCAACGACTTCGTGCATGAGTGGATTCGGACGTGGAGTTGCAGATAGCGGTAGCGGGAAAATCGCCTTCCACAAGCCCGGCAAGGACAGGTGAACAGTTTTTTTTTAACATGGTTGAGAAGGTGGGCATTCCTGATTTTTGCTGAGGTGAATCGCTTGTCACAGCCCTCAACAGGGCAAGCCTTGGGCTCCTCCTCAGTATGGCGGAGCAGATGTGCTTTCAGGGTCGCCGATACCGTGAATTTTTCGCCGCAATCCGGGTAAAGACAACAAACTGTGCATTCCTGCGTGTGAGCCACCAGATGCATTTTCCTGCCGGTGGCTGTTGTGAAACTTTTTCGGCAGCCTGCAAAAGAACAGGGAAAAGCCTTTTGCAGCGGATGGGCGCGTGGGTCCACAGCCGTTGTAGCTTGCCGCTGGTGGTCTGGCAGAGGGCTGTCAGAGGGCCGGGGGCTGTCAGGGGCAGGAGTCGTGGGTCGCATAAGGCTCTTTTCGATGATGTTTGTCGTAACACCCGCGTGCTGCGGGTGCGCCTGTGAAGTGAGCGGTGAGGTAATGCCGCCAGCAGCAGGAACCCGCCGAAGCGACTCACTCATGGGCTGCAGCCTGAAGTGGCTGCAGCCTGAAGTGGCTGCAGCCTGAAGCTGTCACCTGTGAGCGCAGCAGGAATCCCCGTCATTCTGGGCGGGGAGGATGTCAAATCTTCTCCTCACAGCTCTTGGACAGGGGGACGAACACCGGGTTCTGCTCCGATTAACAACTGTGTTAGCTGGCGTGTCCCGGTGCCCGGCTGCTCTGCCCGGTCTCATCAATCCTTCGCCGGTTTGTCACAGCCTGGTGGCTTCTGCGTGCGTTTCTCTCCCCTTGTCTGGTTCTTGTGGTTCGTCCGGATGAATGCATTGGGGGAATACACAGGAGCGGACACCCAGTTGCCGGGAAGAGTCTTGCGGACTGAGCCCGGTAAACTGTGTCCGGTAGACTGTGTTCGGTAAAAAGTCGCCCCTGGTTGCCAGTTTCCAGGAATCGGGCCGCGCTCATCCCGACCCGGGATTGTCTCCGTCTTGTGCAAAAGATCAGCACCACAGCGGGTCAATCCGTTTGCGGAGCCTGGGGGCAGTCAACAGGACAGCTGCCCTGTTTGTCGGGCTTTATGTGCGTGGAGAATATCTATTGATATTGCTGTCAGGTGGCACACTGGCGGTATCCGGCTGTGGCGTCAGCTCTTCGAGAACCTGTGCGTCTCCTGTCATCGATGGTGACCACAGCCAGGACAGCGGCTCATCAATAGACACTAATGGATCGCAATGGAAAAAGTCTGCCAGGGTGAGCTGTGAGCCCGGCCAGTGTAAGGAGCTCTCAAGCGGAGCCAGGAGCGGTGCAACAAAAGGTTCCTCTGGCCATGGGCAGGAAAGCTGTTCGCCACTGACTGGTACTGTGTCTGGCGTCGCGCAAGCTGGCCTGGATGGAGAACCCGTCTCCTGCCGGTCACGGCTGTGCGTCCTTGCTGGCGAGTAGCCCGTTTCAAGAAACTGTTGAAACTGGGCTCTCCTGTGAGAAAGAAGGTGGGCTTTGAGTCCCTGTTTCCTTTTGTACCTGCTTCTACAGCCTTCAATAGTGCAAAACCAAAGCCGCATTTGTGCAAGCTTGGGCACAGGAGCCGGCTGCTTTGCTGTCAGGGCGAGCGCACCAGCCAAGCCTGCACCAGGATGGAGACTGCGCTTGTTTTCCGCATGAATTTTTTTGTGGACGTTGAGTGCCCCTCTTCGTATAAACCGCTTGTCGCAGCCTGTGGCAGGGCAGGACCAGGGCCGTTCTCCAGTATGACTGCGTATGTGTGCCTGCAGACTGTCTTTCAGGGATAGCCTGCGTCCACAGTTTTCGTAAGGACACACAAACGGCTTTTCTCCCGAATGACTCCGCAGGTGTCTGGTCCTGTTTCCCGGTGTTGTGAACTGCTTGCCACAGCCGTCGAACAGGCAGGGCCATAGCTTTGGTGCGCTTTCGCTATGAAGCTGGAGCAGGTGCCTCTTGAGACTGCTTTCCACTGTGAAGCGCTTTGGGCAGTTCTGGTAGGGGCAGGAAGTAGCCCGGTGTGTGGTATGGGTCAGCCAGTGCTGCTTCCTGGCTTTTACTGATACAAATCTTTTTCCACAGCCCTCAAAGGGGCACAGAAAAACCAGCGCATTTCTGTGAGTCAGCAGGTGTTCTTTTGCGGCGCGCCTTGTTCTGAAGCGTTTTGAACAGGCTTGCTCCAGGCAGCAAAAGGGCTTTTCCTGATGGAAGGTCAGAGTATGGGCTTGCATAAGGACTCAGGCTCGACAATGTCTGGGGCTGGGGCACATCGGACGCATCTCCTTCGGCGAGGCGCAGAGGAATGTGTTCTGCTCGTATCAGCGCTCCTTGCCGTCTGTGCCGGTACTGCTGCGCACTGGCAATGGCCATTGTTTTCACTTGACATCCTCCTCGCCCTGAAAGAGGGGGCTTGCCGTGAGATCTGTACCACGAGAGTAAAGTTCACCGGCTGGTGACCGTGCTGTCAGGGATCCTGTCCATCATCAGGTCTGGCGCCGGTCTCCCGTAACCGCCGGAGTGCTGGAAGTGCCGCACAGATTCCGTTCAGCAGAATCAGGAGTCCATGACGTTTGCTGCCGGCTTCAGAGCCAACCAGGCCCCGTGCCGGCTGGAGGCTGACAGGGCTGTCAGCGCACCATGATCGTCCGGGGCGCGTCATTACCCTCTCATAGTGACAAACTCTTCGGCGGAGGTGGGGTGTACGCCCACTGTGCTGTCGAACAGTTTCTTGGTGGCGCCGGCCTTCAGGGCCACAGCAAACCCCTGGATGATCTCGCCAGCATCGGGTCCTGCCATGTGGCATCCCAGCACCCGGTCTGAATGGCTGTCGACCACCAGTTTCATCAGCGTTTGTTCTTCAGAGCCACCGAGACGGCTTTTCAGGGTGCGGAAGCTGGAACGAAATATCTTGATGTCCTTGTATTGATCCCGGGCCTGCTCCTCTGAAAGTCCAACAGTCGCAACACAAGGCTGGCTGAATACGGCTGTGGCAATGTTGTCATAGTCCATGACGATCGGTTTGTTGTCACCATAGAGATAGTTGACCAGGGCGTTTGCTTCGGCCAGGGCCACAGGTGTCAGCTGCAGGCGGTCGATCACATCACCCAGGGCAAAGATGCTGGGGATGGATGTCTGAAAGTTGCTGTCGACAACGACAGCGCCCCGCGCGTCAAGTGCCACGCCTGCCTCTTCCAGCCCCATGCCCTGGGTGTTGGGAAGGCGTCCGGTCGCATAGAGCGCACGGTCGACAGAGGCGGTTTCGCCGTCGTCCCAGGTGACGAGCAGCGAGCCATCGTCCTGCTTGTCTATGCGGGTAATGGTGCGTTCCGGATGCAGTTTGACGCCCCGCCCCCTGAGGGCATTTTGCAGGTGGTGACGCATATCCATGTCAAATCCGTTCAGCAGCAGATCACGCCGGAAGCACAGATGTGTTTCCGCACCCAGCTCATGGAATATGCCCGCAAACTCCACGGCTATGTAGCCGCCGCCGACAATCAGGATGCTGCCGGGAAACTGGTCCAGATCAAACATCTGATCGGATACATCGACATGTTCGGATCCTGGAAAACTGGGCACAAAGGGGCGTGCACCAGGTGCCAGCAGAATATGGCGGGCACTGTAGCGGGTGTCATTGATCATGACAGTGTGCGGCCCTTCCAGCCGGGCCCGTCCGGTCAGCAGCTGGACGTTGGCCTTTTCAAGCAGCTGACTGTAGATACCTTGCAGTCTGTTGATTTCACGGGTTTTGTTATCCCTGAGCTGCGCCCAGTCAAACCGGGGTTCTGACAGCTGCCAGCCATAACCACTGGCTTCTGCGAAGTCTCTGGCATATTGCGCGCCATAGACGAACAACTTTTTGGGAATGCAGCCGGCATTGACACAAGTGCCACCGGGGTAGCGATCTTCCGCCACCGCGACCCGGGCACCTGTGGCTGCGGCCAGTCGACTGGCGCGAACACCGCCGGAGCCTGCCCCTATGACGAACAGGTCAAAGTCAAACGGTTCCATCTGTCTCTCCTTGAAGAAATGAGTGAAGGGAGGTTGTACGGCACTCCCGTGGTTTTTATGACGGATGGTCTATAACTGGACGACTGTCGTCAGTCGACAAGGCCATGCGTTGCACAACAAAGGGGTTTTCCCAGCCCTGGATGGCACTGATGCGCAGGTTGCGTTGCGCCTCCCAGCTGCGGACAGGGTACATGGTGTTCCAGGCGCTGTAGAGCTTCTGGTCCTGGCGACTGAGTCTCAGATGATAGTGGGCCGCCATGTAGAGCCAGATGCGGGCGATAGCGCCGCGTTTGTTGGCAGGCGGCTGGGCCATGTGTCTCTTGAAGTTGACCTTGAATTGGCAGCGACCGTACATGTCGGGTGTCCGGGGAAGCAGGCCAAAGCCATAGTTGGAGCGGTCGCCGTTCACTTCACCAATAGCGGGTGCCAGGTTATACAGGTCGGCTTCCATCGAGCGAAAGACCGGGTCTTTTTTGCACTGCTTGCGCCCCCCGTGCTGCCAGCACCGCCGTTGGTGGCCGAAAACCCAGGCCGGCACCACGTGTTCCCACTCGATACGGTGCGCACGTGGATACTGCTTGCGCACCTGGTAGCCACAGGAAATCAGGTCGGGTATCAGTTGTGAGCGGCCTGCATTCAAATGGCGGTTGTAGCTGCAGCCACAGTAAAAGGTGGTCTGATGGTCTCTGTAAACGAGAGCGGCCTTTTTTTTCGCGGCGCGGAAGCTGGTTGGTGCCCCCTGGGCCAGCAGGCCGCTGGCAAGGGATATCAGTAGAGAAAAGAGAAAAACACGGCGCATGAATTCTATGTCCTGAAGACAGGGGTGGGGTTTTCTATCATTGGATCGCGCTGCTGGCAACGGGTTTTTTGGTGGCAGTCAACAGCGGTTATGGCAACTGGAGACTGTGCTTGTGATGCGGCGCTGGCACTGGCAATAACACTCCTGTCTT
This sequence comes from Kistimonas sp. bin40, assembly GCA_002238585.1. Classification (GTDB taxonomy): domain Bacteria; phylum Pseudomonadota; class Gammaproteobacteria; order Pseudomonadales; family Endozoicomonadaceae; genus Sansalvadorimonas. The sequence continues at coordinate 13,319 of MPMQ01000028.1, forward strand.
CTATTTGTGTTGTTGTGCTGTGTTGTTGTGCTGTGTTGTTGTGCGTCGGCTGTCGCAGGCTGTTGTGTGCTTCTGTCGCTGTCGGGGGACAAGCAGACTTGGTGGTGGGTTGGGCAAGAGACTTCATCGGTGCGTGACCCTCTGTGTAAAGAGGTGTAAACGGCACCGACTTTCAGGCAAAGACCAAGGTCCGGTGCGCCGCCGCTTCCTTGCAGTCCGGCCAGTTGCGTATAATTCCCGGCCTTCTCAATGACAGGACAGTACTATGGGTTTCAAGTGCGGTATTGTGGGTCTGCCGAATGTCGGCAAGTCAACGCTGTTCAATGCCCTGACCCAGGCAGGGGTTGATGCTGCGAATTTCCCCTTTTGTACCATAGAGCCCAACACCGGTATGGTCCCCGTTCCGGACGAGCGTCTGGATAAAATCGCCTCCATAGTGGACCCCGCGCGGGTGATACCTACCACCATGGAGTTCGTTGATATTGCAGGTCTGGTCAAGGGCGCGGCCAAGGGCGAAGGCCTGGGTAACCAGTTTCTGGCGGCGATTCGTGAAACAGATGCGATTGCTCATGTCGTTCGTTGTTTTGAGGACGAGGGCGTTATACATGTGGCCGACCGTGTGGATCCGCTGGCGGATATCGACATCATCAATACCGAGCTGGCGCTGGCCGACCTGGACAGCTGTGAACGTCAGCTCAAGAAGTTGACACGCACAGCCAGGAGTGGCGACAAGGAAGCCAGGGAACAGGTGGCGCTGCTGGAAAAACTGGTGACAACCCTCGATGAGGGGCGTTCAGTCCGCACGCTGTCGTTGTCCGCACGGGAGCAGCAGTTGATGCAGCCGCTGTTTCTGCTGACAGGGCGCAAGATGATGTACATTGCCAATGTGGCCGAGGACGGGTTTGAAGACAATGTGTGGCTGGATCAGCTGCGCAGCCTGGCAGAGCAGGAGGGTACTGTTGTTGTCCCTGTCTGCAACAGGCTGGAGGAAGAAATCGCGGCGCTTGAGCTTCAGGACCGGATCGAGTTTCTGGCAGAAATGGGCATGAAAGAACCGGGTCTGGACCGTGTGATCCGTGCCGGTTACAGCCTGCTGGGTTTGCAGACCTGGTTTACCGCTGGCAAAAAGGAAGTGCGTGCCTGGACCCTTCCTGTGGGTGGCAGCGCTCCCCAGGCGGCCGGGATTATCCACACCGATTTTGAGCGCGGTTTTATTCGTGCTGAAGTGATGGGCTATGACGACTTTGTACGTCATGGCGGCGAAAAAGGGGCCAGAGAAGCCGGGTGTCTGCGTCTTGAGGGGCGGGACTACAAGGTCAAGGATGGCGATGTGATTCACTTCCGCTTCAACGTCTGACGGCGCCTTGGCGTTGGTGCCTGTTGCGTTTGTGCTGCCCCCGGGCGCGCATCAGGACAGGCATTTTCTGACAGTTTTGGCGTTCTGACAGCTTTGGCGTTCTGATGGCTGTGTTGTTGCAGCGCGGTCGCGGAGCGGCTCGGTGGTGCGTGAAGAGCCGCTGTTGTAACGGGCTGGTATTGCGCCGCCTCCCCGGGTCTCATACCATGGCGGGAAATCACGGGGGACGACCATCAGATGACCGATATCCTGACACAAACCAGACAGGAACTGCTGGAGCCGGGCTCGCTGGACGACAACCAGCTGGAGCATGTGATTCACAGTATGCTGGGCCATCAGATTGATGCTGCTGATCTGTATTTCCAGAGCACGCGCTGTGAAAGCTGGGTGCTGGAGGACGGCCTTGTGCGCGAAGGAAGCTATAGCGCCGACCGGGGGGTGGGTGCGCGCGCGGTCTGCGGTGAAAAGGTAGGCTTTGCCTATGCCAACGCGGTGACATTGCCGGCTCTCCAGGCGGCCGCTGGCGCCTCGCGCAGTATTGTTCGCCAGGGACAGACCGGGCAGATGGCGGCCTGGTCTGCTGTGCATCCAACGCCACTGTATGCTCAGGCTGATCCCATAGGAAGCCTGTCGCGCGATGAGAAGGTGCGCCTGTTGCAGGATGTCGATGCCGAAGTGCGTCGGCTGGACAGCCGGGTTCGCAAGGTCAGTGTCAGCTTGAGCGGCAGTCACGAGCATGTGCTCTTCGCTGCCGCTGACGGCACCCTGGCTGCGGATATACGCCCACTGGTTCGCCTGAACGTATCCGTCATCATGGAAGACGGTGATCGTCGTGAGTCGGGATCCTATGGCGGTGGTGGACGCGCGGACTATGACATGTTTATACAACGCGATCTGTGGAAGGATTATGCGTCGGAGGCTGTGCGACAGGCCGAGGTGAATCTGCGGGCAGTGGCAGCCCCGGCCGGCACCATGCCTGTTGTGCTGGGCCCCGGCTGGAACGGTGTCCTGCTGCATGAGGCGGTGGGGCACGGCCTTGAGGGGGACTTCAACCGCAAGGGGAGTTCCGTTTACGCCGGTCGTGTTGGTGAGCGGGTGGCGTCTCCGTTGTGCACCATCGTGGATGATGGCACCCTGGTCGGGCGGCGTGGCTCCCTGAGCATGGATGATGAGGGGGTCCCCTCCGGTCAGACGCTGCTGGTTGAGAATGGCATTCTCAAGGGTTATATGCAGGACCGGATGAATGCCAAGCTGATGGGGACGGTCTCTACCGGGAATGGGCGTCGGGAGTCCTATGCCCATCTGCCCATGCCCCGCATGACCAACACCTACCTGCTGCCGGGTGACCATGCTCCCGATGAGATCATCGCCTCGGTCGACAATGGCCTTTATATCGCCAACATGGGAGGGGGCCAGGTCGACATCACTTCCGGCAAGTTTGTGTTCTCTACCAGCGAGGCCTACTTGATTGAGGGTGGACGCATAACAAGGCCCGTCAAGGGTGCGACTCTCATAGGCAATGGACCTGAGGCCATGAACAAGGTGTCCATGGTCGGTGATGATATGAAGCTGGACTCGGGTGTGGGCGTTTGTGGCAAGGACGGGCAGTCAGTCCCCGTCGGTGTTGGCCAGCCAACATTGAAGATGGATGCCATGACTGTCGGCGGCACCAGCGCCTGATATCGGCTGTCACTGTCGTGTGAGCCCGGAAGCCCGGCCCTGTGCTGGCTTCCGGGCTTTATGTTGCATGTTGTGGATGCCATGGCTTGGCAGCTCCCTTCTGACATGTTGGCAGGCAGCTCATGTTTCCTTTGGTGCGCCTCTTGCCCGGCCGACTGGCTCCCAGGACATGGAAAACTTCCCGGTGTGGGTGGCGGTTGCCATTGTCCGGGACATGCCTGCAAGACCGTCGTCTCTCCACGCGCATATGTTCAAACACTTCCCGTAAATTGCTGTGCAGGATAAATGACAGGTTATGACCAAAAAAATAAGACGTGTTGCCATTATTGGTGGCAACCGGCTTCCGTTCGCGCGTTCGAACACCGCCTACTCCCAGGCCAGTAATCAGGACCTTCTCACTGCGGCCTTGCGTGGTTTGGTGGCTCGCTTTTCTCTTGAGGGCGAAAGGCTGGGAGAAGTGGTAGCCGGTGCTGTTATCAAACATCCCAAAGACTTCAATCTGACGCGTGAAGCGGTATTAAGCACGGCTCTGGATGCGCAGACACCCTGCTACGATATTCAGCAGGCCTGTGGTACGGGGCTGGAAGCGGCCTTCTGTGTGGCCAATAAAATTGCCCTGGGGCAGATCGAATGCGGCATCGCAGGTGGTACGGATACAGCGTCAGATGTGCCTGTGGGTGTCAATGAGCGGCTGCGGAAAATCCTTCTGGACCTGAACCGTTCCAAAACCTGGAAAGAACGTCTTTGCCACGCGGCCCGGTTGCGGCCCGGGCATCTGATTCCCAGTGCTCCTGTGAACAAGGAGCCTCGTACGGGCTTGTCCATGGGGGGGCACACTGAAATAACGGCCAGGGAGTGGGACATCAGCCGGGAAGAGCAGGATCTGTTGGCTCTGGCCAGTCATCAGAAGCTGGCCCAGGCATGGCAGGAGGGTTTCTTCGACGATCTCGTGACCCCCTTTCTGGGGCTTGAACAGGATAATCTGCTGCGCGCCGACGCTAGTCTGGACAAGCTGGCCAGGCTCAAGCCCGCTTTCGACAGGACCAGCGGCCAAGGGACGCTGACAGCGGGTAACAGTTCCAGTCTGACCGATGGTGCGTCTGCGGTGTTACTGGCCAGCGAGGAGTGGGCGGCAGCGCGCAATCTGCCTGTTCTGGCCTGGATCAGCCACTGCGAAACCGCTGGTGTCGATTTCTTCGGCAAAGACAGCTCTGAGAAAGAAAGTCTGCTGATGGCACCCGCTTATGCTGTGCCTGCCATGCTGCAAAAAGCGGGGCTCAAGCTTCAGGATTTCGATTTTTATGAGTTGCACGAAGCTTTTGCAGCTCAGGTGCTGGCCACGCTGAAAGCCTGGGAAAGTGAGGCGTTTTGCGTGCACAAGCTGGGATTGGCACAGCCTCTCGGCGCGGTGGACCGGAGCAAGCTGAACCTGCGGGGCGGTTCTTTGGCTATTGGCCATCCCTTCGCAGCGACGGGTGGACGTATCCTTGCCACTCTGGCCAAGTTGCTGCACCACAAAGGATCAGGTCGTGGCCTGATTTCCATTTGTGCGGCCGGAGGCCTGGGGCTGGCGGCGGTACTGGAACGGCCCTGACCCGGGGCGTGCCAGGGCATCAGCTGTTCCCGTTGCGACCGCCAGCCCCTGGCTGTCTTAACGGGGAGAGCCCTTGGCCGGCGCGTCGAGAAGGCCAGGCGCAGCCGGTCTCAGCAAGAGTTCATCATCGCCGTCACACGCCCTCACACGCGGCGGCTGTCTGGCAACGGCGTCCACCCTTGATACTGCGCCGTGGCAGGGGCCAAGATACAGCGCTCCCCTGGACAGTAAAGGGAGTGCCGCCCTGGGTCTGGCAGATCTCTCTTCTCGCACTCTTTTGTGTGCAGGGCGGGACAGTATGGTTTCAGTGCATAGCTCAATGCGGCTTTTCCCCGCCTTGCTGAGTATGAGTGGCTCCATGTGTATCGAGTAGTCGTAGACCAGTGGCTGCAGGTCCCGCTTCAGGAAGCGCGTCATAGTCACTTTCATGGCTTCAGTCAGCGATGTCCGGTTGTAGTAAAAGGTCAGTTTGCCATCGTGCGGATCCTCGTCACTGGTGTCTTCCGCTACGAAATCGACCTTGTCCGCTGCGCAAATTTCAGGAAAGCGCGTATTGTCTGTCAGCTGGCCGTTGAAGAAAAACGCGAGGTTCAGGTACACCTTGTTGTAGTGCCGAATACAGGGCTCCAGCCCTCTGGGCAGGCGTTGCTGCTCCCTTCTTTTGTCAGCGGTTGTGTCCAGACGGGCCAGATGTCTGGACAACTTTTTATATTCTTTCGGGTGGCTTATAAAATGCCGCATGACGGCCAGCATCAGTGGGTGGAAAGGAGAGTAGACAGTGACCTCGTCCAGAAAGGCGAAAGGCTTGTTGTCGGGGTCGTCACTGGCACCGCTGTCATCGTCCGATGTTTCCGGTATCGAGGCCTTGCCATCCAGAAACTCGTCGAAAACCCGGGTCAAGGGGATAAGGGTTCCATAGTCTGTGCTTTCCGCTTGTGGCGTATGTTCATCTTCTATATGCAGGGGAAAGACAAACTGCCCGCTTTTGCCGAAGTCGAAAAGAACGTCGAGGTTTCGTATTCTGCAGTCGGCATCGTCCACCGTCACCGTGCTGTCGGCTGCAAAGCTGCCTGTCCCGTCTGGATAGAGCTTGTTGTCATCCCCTGCCAGGCTGTAGACCGGAATGTAGCGGATGGTGACAGGGACCCCGAACAGCACAGTTCTTATGGTTTTTGACAATTTGATGTAGTGGCAGGCAGTCGGTGGTTCCTCCAGCTCCAGGGTACTGGACTCGGCGCAGAGGACCTGTCGATGGATCTCACCGGCCAGGGCGTCGGTGCCGTGGCTGCCAAGGAGACAGGCCAGCAGCGCCAGGGCGTTTGCTGTCTGGCGGGCTCTGACAGGGAACGAAAAACACAAGAGGTTGTCTACGGATGTGGGAAGCATGATTTTGTTCGGCACCTGTTACGACTCAAACCTGGGCTGGGTTCTGTATAGCACAGGATGCAGAATGCGAAAGCGGGCGCGTTGTCGGAGCCCGGGAGCAGGTTGCTGATGCACGGCTTCCCGGATTGGGTCGCGCAGCAGGTGGCAGGGCAGCTCCTTTTCTCTGTTGCGACAAGGAAAAAAGACAGGAAAGCCTTGACGTGTGAGAGCTGCGCTTGGAAGAGTGGATAAAGAGCACCATCCAGAGCAAGGGTTTCGATTCCCGGGATAGAGGGGAGAAGCCTGTGGCTTGTCTGAGAACAGGAAAGTAGAACATTCTCAACGAGTAACACCTCTGGCAAACAGCGCGGTGCTTATGTGGTTTGAAAGTCAGGCACAGAGGCTTGTGTGCTTAACTTTTACAGGTACATGGCTGTCGGGAGGCGTGGAGGGCGCCGGAGCTGGGCTCTTCATGTTGTGACTCCCTGCAGCAAACAACGCAAACGAATGGCAATAACAGACGAGGATCTTGCCCATGTCCCATCGGCAGAATGTCGAAGAAAACCTGCAGCGCTTTGCCGAGGGCATTGGCCTCGGCGAGCTCAAACTCAATGAGCACGGTGCTTGCGGGCTTTGTTTCGATGAAACATTGATCGTCAATATGGAATATCTGGAGGAAGATGAGGCGTTGGTGTTTGTCTCGGCCGTCAAGTCGGTTGAGTCCCATGCCGGATCTGATGACAAGGCTGCTCTTTTCGAAAAGCTGCTTTTCCTCAACCTTCAGCATCACAGCATGCAGGGGGCGTTCCTGTCGCTCAACCACGACAGGACCGAGGTTCTTCTTATTCGCTCCATGACAGCGGCTATAGACTACGGGGCCTTTGAGTCCAGCCTGGAGAAGTTTGTCAATACCCTGGAATGGGTGGTCCAGGAGTCCGCCAACCTTTACATAGAGGGACCGGCTGCGGCAGGCGGGCCGTCTGCGGGAGGCGCGCCCCCGGCCCAACCTGACAGTGGTATGGGCATTATGGTCTGAATCCGGCACCGCAAACTTGTGGTCTCATCACCAAAAAAGCGTCCTTCGGGACGCTTTTTTATGTTTTGGTGTTTCAGTTGCGGCCTCCTGGTGCCGATGGTACAGGAGATAGGCAACATGGCATGCGGCACGATGCGGCGAGATGAAGAGGAGCTTGGCTTTGAGCAGGACTGATGCTCTCGACTATCTGACTGAGACACTTCAGAGTGCAGTCGATGACAGTCGCCTTGTTGACATCCGGGGACGGGTCACTGAAGTCCAGGGGATGATTCTCAAGGCTGCTGTTCCTGGTGTGCGTATTGGTGAACTCTGCGAGCTGTTTACGCCCGGCGAAGAGTCCGTCAGCCACGCCGAGGTAGTGGGTTTTGAAGGCTATGATGCCGTCCTGACCCCGCTGGGAGAAATGTTGGGTATATCCTCCAACACGGAGGTCATTCCTACCGGACGGGTACACCATGTGGGCGTTGGGCCGCATCTTCTGGGCCAGGTGCTGGACGGCATGGGCAAGCCCTTGCATGACAAGGGGGAAGATCCCGTAACGCCCGATGCCTGGTACCCGGTTTACGCGAACGCGCCTGATCCCCTGACCCGCCGGATTATTGATCGCCCCCTGCCATTGGGGTTGCGTGTTCTCGACGGCGTTCTCACCTGTGGCGAAGGGCAGCGTATGGGAATATTTGCGGCGGCAGGTGGAGGAAAGTCCACCTTGCTGTCCATGTTGGTCAAGGGTGCCGAGGTGGATGTGACAGTGCTGGCACTGATCGGTGAACGGGGGCGTGAGCTGCGCGAGTTCCTCGAGCATGACCTGGGCCCTGATGGCATACGCAAGTCGGTGACCGTCGTGGCCACCTCGGACAAGTCGTCCATGGAGCGCGCCAAAGCCGCTTATACGGCGACTGCTATAGCCGAGTATTTTCGCGATCAGGGCAAGCGGGTGCTGCTGCTGATGGACTCTGTTACCCGTTTTGCCCGGGCGCAGCGGGAGATCGGCCTTGCTGCCGGAGAACCGCCTACCCGGCGTGGCTTTCCGCCGTCCGTGTTCGCGACTTTGCCCAAGCTGATGGAACGCGCTGGCATGTCGGACCGGGGCTCTATCACGGCTTTCTACACCGTTCTGGTGGAGGGCGATGATATGAATGAGCCCGTGGCCGATGAAACGCGCTCGATTCTCGATGGTCACATCATCCTGTCGCGCAAGCTGGCCTCTGGCAACCATTATCCCGCCATTGACGTGCTGGCCAGTGCCAGCCGGGTCATGACCGCTATTGTCGACAACCAGCACCTGGAAGCCGCTGGCAAGGTGAGGGAGTTGATGGCCAAGTTCGAGGAAATCGAGTTGCTGGTGAAGGTGGGTGAGTACAAGAAGGGGACCGATGCCCTGGCTGACCAGGCTCTGGCACGCATAGAGTCCATCCGTACTTTCCTCAAGCAGCGGACCGATGAAAGTTCGGGCTTTGAGACAACTGTCTCACAGCTTAAACAGCTGCTCTCCTAGGTGTCGGCGCCATGCTGAACGATCTTTTACGTATCAAGAAGATTCGGGAGAAGAAAGCCGCTGAGGAAGTGCGCAAGTGCCGCTACAGGGTAGAGACGGCAGCCCAGGAGCTGGAAAAGAAAAAGCAGGAACTGGTCGATTACAAGAAATGGCGTATTGAGGAAGAGCAGCGGCGCTACGATGCCATCATGAATACGCAAGTCAAGCAGTTTGATCTCGATATTCTCAAGCAAACCGTGGCCAAACTGCGGGAAAAAGATCTGGTCATGCAGGATGACATCAAGAAGGCGGAGGACCATCTCGAGAAGACGAAGGAACAGCTGGAAGAAGCGCGCAAGGCACATGTCCTTGCTACCCGGGCGGTACAGAAGTTCGAAGAGTTTATCCGGGAGCAGGACAAGGAGTTGGCACGCGAGCAGGAACGTAAGGAAGAGTTGGAGCTGGAGGAGTTCACTCCACGAAAACAATACTGAGATGCCGTGGGGAAAAGGGCAGGATATGTTCGCCAGGGGCTCCCGATAGCTTTGAGGTGGACTCTGCCCACAAGACAATGTCAGGGAGATTGATATGAGCAGCGTACAGGGCCCTGCTGCCGGAGGCCCGGCACCGTCGGGTCCGCACAACGAAGATGCCAGACCGAAATCGCAGTCCGGGAATGAGCAAGAGAGTGCCGCCTTTGACAAGGCACTGCGTGACAAGGGTGCCGCACCGGACAAGTCGGTCCCTGCCCATGGACAGGGGCAGGGCAAGGCCGGCGCTCAGGAGCGTCCCGGGGATCTGTTGCGTCAGGCGCATGGTCATGACAAGGCCGGCGCTCAGGAGCGTCCCGGGGATCTGTTGCGTCAGGCGCATGGTCATGACAAGGCCGGCGTTCAGGAGCGTCCGGAGGATCTTCTGCGCCAGGCCCATGGCCGCAAGCAACAGGGGAGCAATTCCGATACCGAAGGCGACAAGGCCTCCAGAAATGACGGGCCAGGGGCTGCTGTCGGGGATGCAGGACGTGGGCAGGGCATGGATCCGGGGAGCACCCGGGTGGCAGAGGCCCAGCCGCTGAGCAACAACAAGGCGATGGTTGAACAGATCGAAAAGATCGCAGACCGGGTGATGGTCAGTGCGGCGGCGGATCTGAAAATGGTCAAGGTAGACTTCAAGAACAGCGTGCTGCCCGGCACTCAGATGATGATTCGCAAGGATGGTGCCGGAAAACTGCACATAGAGCTGACAACCACCTCCGCCGACTCGTTCAATTTTCTCAACAAGGGTGAGCAAGTGTTGGTGGACACACTCAACCGCAAACTGGGGGCGGATGTTTCTGTTGATATCCGCATGCAACAGGCTGGACAGGATCAGGACACCGGCGATGGCCGTTCCCGGGAACAGTACCAGCCGCAGGAAGATGAAGACCAGGATGCCAGCGCGTCATGATGTCCCAGGCCCACTCCGTTCAACCGCTTTATTACCCCCAGCTCAGGTCGCAGCAGGCTCAGCTGGATAATCTCCTTCTGGGTGCCAGCCTGCGCATGGAGACGCGTATAGGGGAGCAGCCCTGTACCCTCAGTCTGGCGCCGCTGATGGAGCAACGGTCGTTTGATTTTGAATTGCAGCTGGCTGTCGATGGACTGCCAGTGCGCGTGCAGTGGGGTGTGGGGGTTTTTGAGGGCGTAGCCGTGAGCGGCGAGCCACTGTCCCGCCTTATGGCGGTCTTGCCCGACACCCTGCGGCTGGGGTGTGTCACGCGTGCTCTGGGGCGCTTGTTGTCCGATTTGCGTTCTTTGTTGCAGAAAGATGTGCGCCTGGAGCGTGTCACCAGTTGTGAACCGGTCGATGAAGTGACCCCCTGTCTGGCCATTCATTGTAGTGGTCCCGGGTACAATTCCACCGGGCGCATGGTTGTTACTGAAGCGATCAGAAGTTTATTGCACAGTCATCTGGCTACAGTTTCTCCGCCTGTGGTCGATGGCCTCTCTGTACCCATGCCGGTTGAAGTAGGCTGCACCACTTTGCCCCAGACTGCATTGGGTCAGTTGATGACGGGCGATGTCGTGCTCATGGACCGGGCCTGGTATAGCCATGGGGGACGTTTGTTGTTGAGAGTGTCTGAAAGCAAGGGCTTTCTGGCACACATGGACGGTAGCCGTATCACTCTGGAACGCATGATAACGCAGGGGCTGAACAAGGTTATGAGCGACGACTTCGACGACTTTGACGATCTGGATGACCTGGGAGATCTCGATCTCGGCGATGATTTTGACGACGATGATCTGCTCGGCGATGGGGGTATGACGGCGCCACCTGCGGCTGCGCCCGCAGCGCCGGCCTCTGCTCCGGCTGCGGCGGCTCCGCCTCCAGCAGCTCCGGCTGCGGCAGCTCCGCCTCCAGCAGCTGCGGCGGCTCCGCCTCCAGCAGCTCCGGCTCGGGCTGCGGCGCCTGCTCAGGCGGTCAGCGCGGCTGACGTTCAGGCGCTACCGGTCAAGCTGGTCTTTGATGTGGGCGTGCATGAGCTGACCGTGGCCGACATGGGAAGCCTGGGACCGGGTTATACCTTTGAGCTGAACAGGGATATCAGCAGCCCTGTCATTATGAAGGCGAATGGAAAGCCCTTTGCCGCGTGTGAGCTGGTGAGCATCAATCAGCGGTTGGGTGCTCGCATCGTCAAGCTGCTTCAGGGACGCGCATAAGCGCGGTTTGTGTAGCGGCACGCGCAATACATCGGGTATGACAATGAGGCCTTGCCAGGAGGCTTGTGGGAATAGCGGTGCGGTGGGGAGAGCAGACAGGCAATCTCCGCAGCAGAGCGCTCTTTTTCCCGCGCAGCCTCCTGGACTGTGCCCTCTTCAACGGAACTGAGGAACGGCTATGGAGTTTGGGCTCTCCACCCCCTTTTACCTGATATTACCGCTGGCCATGCTGTCCCTGGTCCCCTTTCTGGCGATTCTGGGGACCTCTTTTCTCAAGCTGGTTGTCGTGTTCGGTATTCTCAGGAACGCCACGGGATTGCAGCAGATACCGCCCAATATGGCGCTTAACTCTCTGGCAATCATCCTGACCATCTACATCATGGCTCCGGTGGGAATTGAAGCTTTCAATACCATCAAGGACGAGAGAGTCAGTCTGGAAGACGACTCCTGGCGCCGGGTGGCGCAGGCGGGTGCGGAACCCTGGCGGCAATTTTTGATCAAAGGCACAACGGAAAGAGAGCGGCGTTTCTTTCTCAATACCGCCACCAGTCTCTGGCCGCAGGCCTACCGGGAAGAAATGAGTCAGGACAGCCTCCTGATTCTGGTGCCGGCTTTTGCGGTCAGTGAGCTGACCAAGGCGTTCCAGGTAGGGTTTTTGCTGTACTTGCCGTTTATTATCATCGACTTGATCATTTCCAATATTCTGTTGGCCATGGGCATGATGATGGTTTCCCCCATGACGATTTCACTGCCCTTCAAGCTGCTGTTGTTTGTGTTGCTCGATGGCTGGAGTCGACTGATTCATGGGCTGGTTCTCAGTTACCAATAACCACGGCAAACAGCCCCGGGAGGATACCCCAATGGTGGAAGGTTTTGTTTTGACAATGACGTCGAAGGCACTGCTTCTGACGCTGATTCTTTCAATGCCTCCCATCATTGCTGCCGCAGGCATAGGTCTTCTGGTCAGCCTGGTGCAGGCCCTGACCCAGATTCAGGAGCAGACCTTGCCCTTTGCCTTCAAGTTGATTGCGGTGGTGATCAGTATTTTCGCGACCGCACGCTGGATGGGGCTGGAAGTGTACAACTTCTCGCTCGCCCTGATGAACTATCTACCGAACGTCTGACCATGCCTCCTGAACTTGTTGCTGAACTCAAGGGTGTCCTGTTCATCTACAGCATGACCATGGTTCGCATGGCGGCGGCGTTCAGCCTGCTGCCCCTGCTGAACAAACAGGTTGTTGGTGGTGCATTGATCCGCAACGGGATCGTGGGCAGTTTTGCCATGTTCCTGTACCCGCTGGTGGCATCCCAGCAGCCGGACATTGCGCCGGGGTTGCTGGTGATCGTGCCGCTGATCCTCAAGGAAGCCATGATCGGACTTTTTATAGGTTTTCTGGCCACTATTCCTTTCTGGGCCATGGAGGCGGCGGGCTTTATTATCGACAACCAGCGCGGGGCTTCCATGGCCAGCACCATGAACCCCATGTCCGGATCCGAGACCTCGCCGGTCGGGCTGCTGTTCTCCCAGTCCTTCACTGTCGTCTATCTGATCAGCGGCACCTTTCTGATCATGCTGGGCAGTCTGTTGCACAGCTATAGTGCATGGCCCGTCTTTTCGTTCTGGCCGACGCTTAACAACTCGGCCATTTTGTTTTTCCTGGGGCAGTTTGATCAGATTGTGATCCTTGCGGTCTGGCTGGCCGCTCCCATCATGATCTGCATGTTTATCACGGAGTGGGGCATAGCCCTGATCAGTCGTTCTGCTCCCCAGCTCAACGTGTTTATCCTCGCCATGCCTATCAAGAGTGCGGTGGCTGTGGCGATTCTGGTTGTCTACATTCCGACGATCATGGCTCTTGCCAAAAAGAAATCCGGTCAATTTCCTGACGTAATTCAGGCACTTGGTCAATACTTGATGTAGGAAAGCATTGGGAAATGGCAGCGCATGAGCGGAAGTGGAGAAAAGACAGAGCAACCGACCCCGAAAAAGCTGCGTGATGCCCGCAAGAAAGGTCAGGTAGCCAAAAGCAAGGAGGTTTCCTCTACCGCAGGTGTTATAGCGGTTGTTGTCATCATCTGGGCGCTGAGTGACTGGTATCTTGAGATGTTCCAGGAGCTGCTGCTCTACCCGGCCCAGTTGTACGAGCTGGAGTTCAGGGTCGCGCTCAAAAGCGCGGCCTTGGGACTGTTGTCCAAGGCTATCTTGATGCTGGCGCCGCTTGTTATAGCTTCAGCCTTCGCCGCCATTGCCGGGAACGTGATTCAGTTTGGCTTGCTGCTGGCTTTTGAGCCTATCAAGCCGGACATCAAAAAAATCAATCCGATTCAGGGCGCCAAAAAGATCTTTTCCATCAAGAATGTGGTGGAGCTGTTCAAATCCATCATCAAGATTCTGTTCCTGTCTCTGGTCGTATACCTCGTGATTCGCAGCAGTCTTGGCAGTCTCATCAACATGCCCTGGTGTGGTACCAGCTGCATAGTCCCGGTGCTGGGCTCGCTGATGAAAAAGCTGATGTTGTTTGCCATAGTCGCCTTTGTCGTGATTGCCATTCTCGATTTCATGTTTGAGAAGTATCAGTTCACCAAGGAACAAAAGATGACCAAGGATGAGGTCAAGCGGGAATACAAGGAGATGGAAGGTAATCCGGAGATCAAGGGCAAGCGCAAACAACTGCACCAGGAGTTGATCAACTCGTCTGATGATGTAGGCAAGTCGGATGTCGTGATCAAGAACCCGACCCACCTGGCGATAGGACTGCGCTATGACAAGGGTTCCACGCCGCTGCCGGTCGTGACCTGTCTGGGCAAGCGGAATCAGGCACGATTTATCCTGCGGGTGGCCAGCCAGAAGGACATTCCGGTGATGGAGAATGTTCCCCTGGCTCATGCGCTGTTCAGCCAGACGGAGGTCGGAGCCTATATACCCAGCGAGCTGATTGGCCCGGTGGCAGAAGTGTTCCGCTGGGTGCAGGAAATGAAAGCAGAGCAGGACCCGGCTTCAGACAGCTGATGCCGTCAGGGCCGGGCGGCCTTGCCTGTGCAGGCCAGGACTCAGGCGGCACAGGAGCGGGGAGGGAAGTAATAGAGAAAATAGCGCGCCGCTACATAGAAAACCGCGACTGTGGCGACCAGAAGTTCGAAGTAGCCGAGGCGGGCAAAAAGGTCGGCAAAAACCCCGTTGGTGCTGGCCGAGAGTTTCAGCAGGGCTGTAGCACCGATGACCATGGGGAAGGTGAAGGCCGCGTAGCCGGGCGAGAAAGGAAGGCGCAGCAGCCGGATGAAGGCCAGGTACACGGTCAGTGTCATGAAGACGGACAGGGGAGCCAGCAGGGCGATGATCATGATATCCGGCTGGCTGGTAATGGTGACATAGCCGGCCAGCGACAGACTGGCGGGTGCGCCCATGATGGCAAAGGTGGGCAGGGCGGCATCCGGGAGCGGCGTCCGGAAATAGAGCCGGTAGAGCATGGTGGGCAGCAGGACGGCGTAGCTGGCCAATCCGAACAGAAACAGAAAGTAGGCCAGGTTTTCAAATCCCATGCCAGGACTGCTCACTGCCGCGACGACTATCCCGACCGGGGGAATGAACCAGCTGGGCACCATATGGTCGAGGCTGAAATCGCGCAACCTGTGATAGATAAAAGCTGCCAGCAGGCTCAGGTGCAGGACGACAGCCGCCAGCCACAGGAAGCGGGTCGGGGTTGGCAGCCAGGCATGCAGTGACTGGGCTATGACCATGGTCGCCATGGCGCAGGTCGGCATGACGCTGCTGATGACAGGGTGCTTCAATTCCTCGCGTATCAGATGGGGATGCAGAATAAACTTGAGTATCACCTTGACCACAAGTACGGCGGCTATCAGGCTGCTGACCAGCTGGAACAGTGCGGCCTGAGCGGGTGCCACTGAGGCCCAGGCTGCTCCCAGCCCTGCAATTCCCAGAGCCAGTCCAGCCAGAGGCGTGGGGACGCGCCCGATGCGCGCCGACCAGCTGTTGATATGTCTGTGAGCCACTTTGTGCACGCTCGTCTCCTGCTTGGCTGAGCCTGATTGAAAAATAGCTGTTCGGGGCCAGGCAGCGATGTTTTTTGTGACCAGAAAGTGTTGAAGCAGTTTCTCGCAGCGCCCGGCCGGGGTGCCGGGAAATGGACCCCCGGCTGTGTGGGCGCGCTACTGTAGCAAAAAAAAGAGTGGCCATCCACCAGTGGCCGTCAGTGGCAGTGTGCTGTCCTGCTAGCGAATTTTTCCCATTTTGCTTATGGCGCTGAGGTCTGCACGATGCTGGCTTCTGAGCTGGCGAATGGTTTCCGTATTGTTTTTGAGTTCCTGCCTGGCGGCCTCCAGCTTCTGTTCCACAGACGCGTAGGCGGGGGCGTCCACACCTTTCTTGCGTACTTCGGTCAGCATGTCCTTGAGTGTGTTGACTTGGCCTTGCAGCTCTTCACGCTGGCTTTTGAAGCCTTCCGCGCTGTGGGCCATGCCCTCTCTGATATCAGCCATCTGCAGGAGCAGTTGGCTTTCCAATTTCTGGCTGGCTGGTGTCTCTTGTGTTGCAGTGCGTATGGTGTTCAGTGATCCTTGAAGGGTCTTTAGCTGATCCAGACGCGTGGATCGGTCTGCTTTTGCCTGCTGCTGCAACTGTCGCATGGTTTGTACAGTCTTCTGAAGGTTGCTCTTGAGCCGTGCTGGCACCCCGGCTCCCTTTTGACGACCGGTGCGCGCCAGTGCTTTGAGTTGGGTGCGCAACGCACTGATCTTGCCTTTGATTGCATTCCTGTGAGTTTTGAGAGGTTCCAGTTGGGCGTTGTAGGTTGCTTTCGCCGCAGAGCGCGCGTCTTGCCGGCTTGCCTTCATTGCCGTGCGGTGTTCTGTTTTGATGTCATGGCGTTCGGCTCGCAGATTAGTCAGGTTTTCATCAACTGATGCGCGTGCTGTCTCTATATCGCCACGGTTTGCCTGAGCCAGTTGAAGGGCCGCTTTGACGGCTTGTGCTTTTGCTACGCCCTTTCCTGTGATGTGTACCCGTTGCTCTCCCCAGGAGACGGTGGCATCAGCACTCTTTTTGTAGAAAGGAGAAGGGTCATCCAGCAAACGGGACAAGGTCTTCACATTGCTGTGCTCGGCTTTTGCAGCTTGCAGCTCCTGGCTGACTTCGGTCAGAGTCGCAGCTGTCTCGCTGCTTTTTTCGGTGGCTTTTTGTATCAAGGGCTGCAGTGATGCAGAAGGCGGAACGGGTGTGGACTGGCGGGACAGCAGGGCGGTGAATTTGGGCAGGTGGTTTTTCAGGCCCTGGGGAATTTTGCTGTTAATTTTTCCCGGCAGGGAGAAAGCGCGGGCCTTCAATGAGGTTGCGCTCTTTTTTATTTTGTTCCCACCTGCGGCCAGTGTTTCCCTGGGGTTTTCTTTGAGCTGTTGCAGGTTGGCGGCTGCGGCGGCACCTTTGCTTTTGGCAGCAGTGTATTTGCCCCTTGCCCAGTCTGCGCCTTGGGCGGCGGCTTGCTGCGCGCTTTGTTTGGGGTTTTTGGCCATCTCTATGCCGCTGCTGACTTTGGCGCGTCCTGCTTGTTTGGTGGCTGTCCATTTGTCGGCAGCAGCCTGACGCAGGAGGGAGGCGGCCTGACGCAGTTTGCCGGGCTGTTGGTCGGTGATGTCTTCGACGGCGTGGTCGGCAAGCGCGGTACTCTGCGGCCCGCTTTCAGCAGTTTGCTCTGACTGTTGCAGGTGGCTGGTGGGCGGTGTGCTGGCCACCGAGCGATTACCGCTGGGAAAGGCCGCCTGTTTGGCGTCTGAGGGTGCTGTTTTGCCCTCCGTTCCCTGTGCAAACGGGGCTGTGACGGGGGCCTGTGTATTGACTGCGTTGCCGGGTATGTTGCTCATGCGCTGTTCAGCCTGCGTTGACCTGTTTGTTGCGAAGGTTATCGGCGGCTGCGGCGGCAGGATGCGTTTTTCTGGCGAATCAAGAGGGTACCGTCACAGGGACAGCAGCTTTGTCGCAGAGTGGAACAGAAAGACAAGAGACCGTCGCGGAAGGCTTGCGATGGCGAGAGTTTGAGGAGTCTATGGGAAATTGTGCCAGAAAGGTGGCATCCCGTAGGGGAGTCGAACCCCTGTTCCTGCCGTGAAAGGGCAGTGTCCTAGGCCACTAGACGAACGGGACAGCAAAAAAAAAGAGAATTTGCAGTGAATGCTGCACTTTTCTCTGATCAACATTGCGTTATGGATGCGGATTCTATGGTACTGGCATGAGCCTGTCAACAGGCTTCTTGCGATTTCAGGGAAGGGAACTTGTTCAAGGCTTATAGAGTCAAAGCAAGCAGATGGGCAGCTCTGACAAGGGGCCGCCTGTATTGTCTTAATCAGCCTGAGGAGGGCTGCCGTTATGAACTCTGGTGTGAATTGCCAGCCTGTGCAACCAGGTGCCGGGGCAACTGTTACTCATCCGTCAGGGTCTGCATCCGAAGAGCCAGAGCAGATCAAGATCCATGGCTATGTATGGGATGTCGACGTGCGCTGGAAGGGGGTCTTGCGGTTATGTGTGGTTTGTGAAGACGGATTGGGCTCCACCCTCGCGTGCAGGAATATAAACCACAGGCTGTGTCAGCCCTGCTTGAGCGCGATGGTGCGTCTCGCCCCAAACATCGACGACATCGCCTGCCCGCTGTGCTGGACCCCGTTCAAGGAGACTGCTCGGCTGCACATGTTGTTCGGTACACCACTCATACCGCTAGGTGACGTGAAATTGTCTTGCCTGGAATGTAACCAGTGGTCTGGACTTGTGAGGGATATGCGTACGCACATCCAGGTCTGCAATGGGCCGGACGTTTCTTGTTGTCAGGTCCCGGACGATTAAGCGATCTCGCCGTTGCTGAAAATACTGGGCGTTGGTTTATACACCGGACTCCAGACAAGACAACATGAGCTCTTTTGTGTGCCAGCTGGCATCCGGTGTGATGCTTGTGTGCGGTCCTGTGCGGTTTGCTATCGCCAGAAGGATAAGCGCAGCCAGGACGACGAGCCGCCTTGGCCATGGACGTCAAGGCCCACTGGCACTGACATCAGGCCGGGGCTTTGTTCCTTCCCGCGAGCCCTCGTGCAATTTCTGTCGCGTGGTTCGACCTTTACGCAGTTGCCGGTAGTGGCGGATCAAATGGTTTCTCGCGCGCTACAGCTGTTGGATTGATCCTGTGCTGGCGTCACCGCAGCGGCTTCGCCTCCTGTCTTGCGAATGCAGGGCAGGAACTTGTTCGGGACTGGCAGAGTCCAACGAAGTATGGGCAGAGCGGGGAAGAGGCTGCCAGTATTGCTGTATCAGCCAGGGAGGGCTGCCGTTATGGAAGCGTGTGTCAGTTGCCAGCCTGTGCAACCCGGTGTTGGGGCAACTGTTACCCATCCGTCAGCGTCCGCATCCCGGGGGTCAGAGCAGATCGAGATCCTGGGCCGTGTATGGAAAATCGACGTGCTCCCGAAGCAGAACTTGCGGACATGTCTGGTTTGTCATTACGACCTGGGCCGCTACTTTGTGTGTAAGCAAATACTTCACAGGGTGTGTGCGTCATGCTACGGAAAAATGCTGGGCTACTACAAAAAAATCTCCTGCCCTATATGCCGGATCTCCGGTACACCGGATGGCGTTGAGGCAAACCCGGCCAATGCGCCACACATAACGCACAATGACGTGCAGGTGACCTGTACCGACTGTAACAAGTGGTCTGGGCCTCTGAAGGATATCAGTGCGCACATCCGGAGCTGCAATCTGCGGGACTACCCCTGTTCGTACGAGATGTCTGGATGCCGCTGGAAGGGGCCGCAAAGTCAGATGGAGGTTCACGAACGCACCTGTGAAAAGGCACGGGCGGTCCGTTCCTGCCTGGAAGCGACGGGGCGCACCAGTGATCACAGGCCAGCCCGGCAACGGGAAGAGGGCAGCATCTGTGGGAGTCTGCTCCTTGTGATTCTGCTGTTGGTTGCGTTTTGGGTTCTGGTCGCTGTTCTCAGTTTTGCTGTTTTTGCATGTGGTTGTTGGTTGATCCTGCCGTTGCTGAGAGATACTGGACCTTGATGTATACACCGGATTCCGGACAAGGCCACATGAACTCTTATGTGTGCCAGCTGGCATCCGGGGTTGGTGTGATGCTTTTATGCATGCCGGCGTGTGGTGTGCCATCCCCAGAAGGATAAGCGCTGTCAGGACGACATGCCGCCCATTGGCAATGGACGTCAAAGTTTCCCTGCCTGGACACCAGGCGCCGGCTTTGTTTCTGGCCTGGTTGTTGTGCTCCTCTCCGGGGGGTGTCGTGCAATCTCTGTCGTGTTGCCACCCTCTTGCGCCATCTGCCTTGGGCAGTGTGCATTGGTCGGTGCATCACATGGCTTCTTGCAGGCTACACCTGCTCTATTGACCCGGTGCGCGGCAAGCCCCGTCCTTCAGGGTGGGGAAGGATAGCGCGTCTAATCTCACTGGCATTATTCGCAAACCTGAAGAAGGCTCCATGGCTCCAGGGTGGGACACGTCCGGCTCGCCTGTGAAGTGAGCGGTGAGGTAATGCCGCCAGCAGCAGGAACCCGCCGAAGCGAATCGAATCATGGGCTGCTGCCTGAAGTGGCTGCTGCCTGAAGTGGCTGCTGCCTGAAGTGGCGGCAGCGTGAAGCTGTCACCTATGAGCGCCGCAGGGATCCCTGTCCTTCAGGACGGGGAGGATGTCAACCGGTGCTGGCTTCATCCTGGCTATTCGACCATCTGTCTTGCGAATGCGGGGCAGGGAATTTTTCAAGACTGGCAGAGTCCAACGAAGTACGGGCAGCGGGGGAGGGGCTGTTCATTATTCTCATTATTCTCATTATTCATTCATCCGGGAGGATATCGTTATGGACTCTTGCATTTCTACCAGGCCTGCACAATCCGGTGCTCGGGGGGAGGCCTTCAATCAGCTGCCGTCGCCCTCCGGGAAGCCAATACAGGTCGAGCTTGAAGGCCGTGTCTGGAGTCTGGACGCGCGACTTGAACAACTCGTGCGGCCGTGTCTGGTTTGTGACTGGCATCTGGGACGACATACCCTGTGCTCCCGCATATATCACAGGGTGTGTATATCCTGTCACCAGCTGATGTTGAGGACATTCCATCCAATCTCCTGCCCTCTGTGCAATGTCTCCAAAGCAGAGTGTTTTTTACGCGCGCAGGACCTCAAGACACGTGCGAAGCATAATGACACCCTGGTGTCCTGTACCGATTGCAACAACTGGTCTGGACCATTGAACAGCATCGGCAAGCACATCCGCGCCTGCAATGTGCGGGACTACTCCTGTCCGAATGCGCTATTTGGATGCGACTGGAAGGGGCCTCAGAGTCAGGTGCCGATTCACGAGCCAGAGTGCGACAAGGCTCTGCCGGCCTTTGCCCCAGGGGAGCGCAGAAGCCTGTCTCGTGACAGGCCGGCAGGAGGATACGCAGCTCAGGCAAGGGATGAGGGTTCCTGCATGAAGTGGACGCGGCGTATCACGACTGCGCTGGTTTTGTGTGTTTGTACATGGGGGTTTTTACTTTCATATGCGTTCCTTTTTCTCGTGGTGTGCAACACGGCTCCTGTACCTCAGGCCTGGCTCAGGGGAATACTGAACAAGTTTTTTGATGAGAATGTGACCAATTACTTGACCAGAATATGATCAGGGCGTTGAGGTGACGCCTGTCAGCTCTCCTGTGCCACTCCCGCGCAACAGGAATTGACCCAGTGCGGCAAGCCCCGTCCTCCAGGGCAGGGAGAATGTCAGTCGATTGAACTGGCGTGTCTTGCTCCAGCGAAACTTCTCGGGTGTTATCCGGTTCAATGCTGAGCGGCGGTGAAAGAGTGCTGTCTTTCGACTGTTGTCCCTTGGCCAGCATCAGGAGGGGAATCGCGTTATGCAAGCTTGTTCTTTTTGTCAGTTAGGGCGGAATCCGCGCCAGGACATTCAACCGTTTGCTGCCAGTCCACCAGGGTCCTCATCCAGCGAACAGGTGGAAGTGGAAATCAGGGGCCGTCTGTGGAGAGTCAGCCTGCTGGGGGAGGAGGTGGTGTCGCAGTGCCCTGTTTGTTACTACGAGCTGGGGTGCCGTACTTTGTGTACTCATATGCGTCACAGTGTGTGTGAGTCATGTTATGACAGACTGAGACGCCACCGATGGAAAGTGTCCTGTACTCTGTGCCGGGCCTCCGGTCTGTCGAAGTTCTTTTTGCAAGCGCAGGACGCTACGCTGCGCAGAATGCGGCAAAAAGCGCGGGTGACCTGCACTGATTGCAACAATTGGTGTGGGCCTGTGGACAAAATCAGCGAGCACATCAAAGCCTGCAACCTGCGGGACTACTCCTGTCCGAATGCCATCTATGGGTGCGACTGGAAAGGCCCGCAGAGTCAGATGGAGGCGCATGAACAGCGGTGCACAAGAGCTGGGATCTGTGCCTCGCAGCGGAGGAGGCCTGAGCTGGGCGCACAGCCGGCACGAGAAGCTGCCGTGCTGGCCGGGGACTTCAATGTGGAGGATAGGGCAGACCAGCTTGAAGACCTGGTCGAGAGGTTTCTCCCGGGGCATTGGGAACGCAGGGAATATTTGATAGGGCTGTGGGGCAGGGAGGTAGTGGCGGGGGTCGGTCTGGTCATGTGGCTGATTATTTTCTACGCCATCTATTACGCTGTCTCAGTATTTTGGCAGAGCCTCTTGGCGTACGAAGATTGATCGACAGCTTTTTTCTTTTCAGATGCCATAGTGATTTGTTCATTCATGGGTGTCATCAAGCTGTTGTTCTCGGCAGAGCCCTGTCCTGATGGCAGGATGTCATGTCCCCTGTCCCCCTGTCCCCCTGTCCCCCCGTCCCCCTCTCCCCCCCTTCCCCTGTTCCCCGCCCCCCCGCCCCCCTGCCCCCCTGTCCCCCCGCCCCCCTGTCCCCCTGTCCCACTGCCCGGAACGCGCCTGATTGACGGAGACGCATGGTACCGGCCCCTGATGAAGGCGGGGTCCCGACTGGGAACAGAGTTCGCCCGGCTGTGATTGCTGTTCACGTCAAATGTCGCACGGGGTGGAGCGATAAACAGTTTTTTTCCGTAAAAGCGAAACTCTCCGATGTTTATCGGGTCCAAACGCAGTCTTGGTGCTGCGGTGCTGTGAGAACAACAAGCCCGCACACCGCCGTTTCCGTTTGAGAGGACCCTGAATAATGCAACCTTCTTCCCCCCATCAGGGCCGGCAAGCTCATTCCCCGCAGCCTGCTGCCAGTTCTTCTGCGTCTGCATCCGGCCAGTGGCCGCAGGTCGAGCTAAATAATCGCCTGTGGACCCTGAGTCCGCTGGTCGAAGAGCTGGTACGCCGGTGCCCCATTTGTATAGAAAGACTGGCGCGCCGCCATATCTGTGATCAGATGTATCACTGTGTGTGTGCGAGCCCTGTTACGAGGACATGGTGAAAACCGGGGAGCCATTAACCTGCCCTCAGTGCCGGGCACCGGCCGCCGCCCGCAAATTCGCGCAACAGAAGGACCTTGAGCTGGACCGGATGCTGCCTCTCACCGAGTTATTCTGCGTTGAGTGCGGCACCTGGAAAGGACCGGCAACCTGCATTGAAAAGCACATCGAGGTTTGCGGCCAGAGGGAGTACAGCTGTCCGCAGGCGCAGTATGGGTGCGACTGGAAAGGGGGGCGCACTGAGCTGCAGTTGCACGAGCCGGCCTGCGGCTGGGTGCCGAAGGTCTGCTCTCACCCTGGATGCCAGGAGAGCGTTTTCAGTGGTACGCAGAAGGCACACGAAGAGAGCTGTGACCATAGACCTGTCACCATGGGCGCTCTGAGGACTACGGCCGCTACAGAACAACGTCTGCGTGAAATCTGTCAGTTTTACCGGCAGGACCCCAGTGAACTGGAGAAGTTGGCGCCGCCCCAACTGCGTGTGCGAGTGCTGCAGGCAGCAGAATTCGTGCCCCGCTTGTGTGACGCCGTGGAAGCGGCGGTGCCCATGGATGCCATGGAAAACTGTTGCTGGGGCTGTGGGTTCAGTAGTCCCCGCAGCCTGATGGAGGGGCACTACCCCCACTGCCAGAAGCTTCCGGTTGACTGCAATTTCTGTGCCGTGAAAATTGCGCGTGAGATGGTGGAGATCCATGCTGGCATCTGTGATGAACGCCTGGTGCCCTGCCCGCGCGGTTGTGATGCCAGGGGCGTGCGCTTCCAGGAGATAGAAAGCGGCTTGCACGAGCGCACCTGTCCAGAGACAGGGACGCGCTGTCAGGACTGCAACGCCGATATACGGCGGCGGGAGTTGGACATGCACCTGCAAACCTGTACGCGGCGTCGTGTTTCCTGTGGCTGGTGTATGGAAACCCACGCCGCTTCCACCTTTCTCAACACGTCTCAAGCCTGCCGTCGTAATGCTCCCTCCATTCCCTATATTGATGAGGGTCCATTGCAAATAGGAAGCCATGCAAACGGTGCTGTGTATATCCGGTTAAGCGATTGTTATGACCCTGTGTTCGTTTACTTGCCTGCCCCTGTTATGCGACGGGAGATGGGTACCGGCGTGACGGGACGCAATCTGACAGAAGGCGTGAGTTTTCTGTGGAAAAGAGTAGCGGATACCAAAGTGACTGTCCGCTATGTGCCGGGGGGGAAATATTTCGCGGTGGGTGTCAGTACCGCTCTTCCATTTGGTAACGCTTTCAAGTTCGAGGCAAAGCTGTATAACCGCTCGGGGGCCTGGATAGATACGATGGGGCAGACCGGTGGGGTGCGGGCAGCGAGGCCGAAGATCGAGGTGCGGCTTGGTGAAACTGTCAATGAGGGGCGCATCACAGCGTACAACCGGATTGCTTCCGCAGTGGATGACGGATTCTTTCTGCAGCTGGGGCCTGTGCATTTCAATACGTGATCGCGGCATTTTGTGATGAGCGCCATGTGGGGCGCAGTGCCGGGCCAACAGGCCAGCATGGCTCCTCTGCCGGACGGCCCAGGTCAGGCTGTATCCTGCAGCCTCTTCGCTCGGCTCTCTGGCCGTTGAGGCTCTTGTGCCACTGGCTTGTCACAGGGCGGGGCAGACCCTGTACCGGGCCATCCGGGGAGCAGAGGCCAGCTACACAGCGGCTGCGGGTATGACGAATGGCCTGGCTGTGATTGCTGTTCACTTCGAATGTTGCACGCGGTAGAGCGATAAACAGTTTTTTCCAGGAAAAAAAAAACTCTCTGACGTTTATCGGGTCCAAACGAGGTGTTGGTGCTGCGGTGCTGTGAGAACAACAAGACCCAGGCCGTCGTTTTCGTTTGAGAGGACCTTGAATAAT
>MPMQ01000029.1 GCA_002238585.1 Kistimonas sp. bin40
GCCATGGCTCTGGACGCCCGGAGGAAAGTGCGAAGTGAAAAGTGCGCTGACAGAACAGGTTCGGCCCCGCGCCAGCACCTGGAGGAGCCTGGGCGAGAACGGTGCCCTTGCGCCACCGGTTACCCCCTTGGCTGCAAACAGGCGGTTCCCCTGCCTTTTTGAAGGTTGCAGACGCGTTTTCATACGATTGCATCACCTGAAAACGCATGGGCGCGTGCACAGCGGAGAGAGGCCCTTTATCTGCCCTCAGGAGGATTGCGGCAAACGGTTCTCCCAGTCAGGCAACCTGAAAGCTCACCTGAACCGTCATGAAGGAGCCCTCCCGTTTGTTTGCTCTTATGAAGGCTGTGACGAAAAATTTCTCACCTGCCCCCAGCTGCAAAGACACAGGCACAGTCATGCCGCCGAGCGCAGGTTTATCTGCCCGCATGACGGCTGTGACAAACGATTTCTACGGCGGGACGGATTGCAAAAGCACAGGCGTGCTCACTCTGGATGGGGCTTGCGGTTTGGCCCTTACGCGAACTGCGGAAAAAAGTTTGACGCTGCATCCGGCCGGACAGAGCACCTGCGCTTACACGCGGGAGCCAAACCGTTTGTCTGTCCTTACGAAGATCGTGGAAGGCAGTTCGCCCCGTCAAACAATCTTGCTGTTCACCTGCGCCACCCCACGGGAGCCAAGCCCTATGTCTGTCCGCACAAGTCGTGCGGCAAAAGCTTTATCCAGTCCGGCCATCTGACAGCGCACCTGCATATCCATGGCGGCAAGGAACACTTTCTTTGCCCGCATGCAGGGTGCGGCAGAACTTTTGCGCTCGAAAAAGACAGGGCGCAGCACTGGTACGGTCATGTTGTCCCCACGCGCGTTTCCGGCCCGGTGGCAGGCGGAGGAAAAGGGGCCGAAC
The DNA here is from genome assembly GCA_002238585.1 of Kistimonas sp. bin40. GTDB lineage: Bacteria > Pseudomonadota > Gammaproteobacteria > Pseudomonadales > Endozoicomonadaceae > Sansalvadorimonas. The sequence continues at coordinate 906 of MPMQ01000029.1, forward strand.
CACAAGGGGTGATGCCACACCCGGGTGTTGGGACGGCTGAAACATTTTTCACCTGTCACTATGAAGGCTGCAGGCGGTTGTTTATAACGCAGACCGGCTTGAATACGCATCTGCGTGCCCATCGTAAAGACAAAAAACTGATCTGCCCGCAGGAGGGATGCACACAGCGATTCAGGTACCGAAAAGATTTGCGCACGCACCTGTCCATCCATAGAAGTCACCAGCGTGAATGGCTGCAACACAAGGCCATACCGGGGATCTTGCAGGTATTGTCTTTGTCGCAAGCAGGACAGGCATCCAGGATTTGTGCTGTTGCTGGTGAAAGTACGGTTGAAAGTACGGTTGAAAGTACGAGGGAAGGCTTGGTCGGCCTTGAGGCAGGAACAAGTCCGGCGCTTGAGCCAGGCTGCGTGAGTCCTCGCGCTCAGGGTGATGTCCCCGGCCGTGCCAGAGCAGGATCCCGGATGCCCTGGCGGCTGTCTGGCAGGGCCGCCATGGCGCAGGAGGCGCCAGCGGCGCTGGGGCTGGACTCTCCAGCGCCGCCCCGGGGGCTCGGGGCAGGATGGGTTCAGCCGATGGTACCAGCCGGGCTGTTGACAGAAGTGATTGATGCGTCTCTCTTCTGGCCGTTGCAGCCCATAGCCCGGCCAGCTCCAGGCCGGGCAGCGGCCCTGTCCGACTATCTTTGATCTGAGCGACGGCCCCTGGCATGTCAGCAAGGAGTGGTCCGCTATTGAGCCGCACGGCAGTGCCAGCGTGCTCCCGGGAGGCCGTTGGATCAGACACAGCACCGGGCGCAGGAGCTGACAACATCTGCAGGCACGGGCGAGGACAACGGCTTCTGGCCGGTGCTGTTGCATCCGCTGGCAGGTGAGAGCCAGGACAGGTGTGAAGGCGGCTGTCGGGTGCGGTGTTATTGGTCAGCGACTGATGCTGACCGGGCCGTCAGCGACAAGGGGGGCACGCGAGAGTGGCATTCTTGTCCAAGCTGCATTGTTGATCATCCGGACTTACGATGACCGTGTTTCCTGTTTCAACGCCACGCGCACAAGTGGCGCCCCAGGCGCCCCCGGCCGGGATTGCCGGTTCCGGTGACTTGCTGCGGGCGAAGCGCACCCTGGGCAATTCTTCCTGTGTCGGCGTGGCAGGTTTTCCCTGTTCGCAGGAGAGCTGCGAACAATGGCTCAACAACCGCAGTGCCCTGGTGGCACATCTACGCATCCACAGCGGAGGTAAACGCCTTGTTTGTCCGGCGCAAGGCTGTGGGTATGTGACAGCAGGATCAGGTCCTCTGACACGGCACTTGCGCGTTCACTCACCAGAAAAACCTGTTGTCGGTCCGCAAGAGCGCTGTGCACAGCGATTGTCTCGCCAGGATACTCTGCACGAGCCTGCCCACACCGGAGAAAAACCTTTTGTTTGTCCGTACGAGCAGTGTGGCAGGCGATTTGCTCGCCGGGGGGGCCTGAGGGTGCACTGGCGTTGGCACACGGGGGAAAAACCTTTTGTCTGTCACTATGAAGGCTGTGGAAAAAGATTCGCGCAATCAGGCGACCTGGTGACGCACAGGCGCCTTCACACCGGGGAAAAGCCCTTCGTTTGTCCCTGGGAAGGCTGTGCATATGCGGCCACACAATCAGGCCATCTGACACGACACTTGCGCGTCCACTCAAGGGAAAAACCCTTCGTCTGTTTCTATGAAGGCTGTGGACGCAGGTTCAGGGATTCAAGTACCCGTCAGACACACTTGAGCGTTCATTCAGGAAAAAAACCCTTTATCTGTCGCCATTGTGGACACTTCTTTGCATACACACAAAGTCTGCAAAGACACTTGCGCCACCACACCGGGAAACAGTCCTGTGACTGTTCCCATGAAGGCTATGCGGCGCCACCATCCTCCTCGCCGGTAACACAGGTGCGTGTTGGCTCTGGCGCAAAATCCTGTGTCCGTTTGCAGGAGAGCAGTACCTTCTTGTTGGCGGCATCAGGCAGTGCTGCTGGGCATAAGCCTTCGCACAGGAACAGACGATGGCGCCTGGAACGCATTGACGTCAGCACACAGCCGCCGGTCGCAAGGCATCAATCCCCGGGGGTGTCAGGGCCGGTGTCTGCCGGGTCCGGCCGGGGACTGGTGTGCCAAAGCACCCGCCCAGGCAGTGATAGCTTGTGTCCCACAACGACCGCCCTGTCCGGAGAGCCTCAGTCCCCCGACTGGATCACCAGGGCGCCAGACCGGGCAGAGCCGCCATCGCCCTGGCTGGGGTTGCCGCTGTCACGCATGGTTGTATGCGGGTGGCCACAACCGATCTGCGCAACAGTGGCAGCCAAGGCCGATTGGCTGGCACGGCATGCCGATGAACACCTCTCCGGCTCCTTGCGGCAGGACCTGGACACGGCAGGCCGGGACGCGCACGCGTTCCTTCTTACTGGTGACGACAAGGATTCCCGGCTGGAAGAGCTTTGTTCAGCCAGTAGTGAAACTTCAACGAATAGTGAAGCAGGATCGTCAGTATCCTGAGTCGTCCAGGGTGCAGGGCACAGTCATGGACGCTGACAGCAGAGCCGACGGGCTTGTCAGCGGCCGGGTGGCACACAAGGCGCGCAGAGTTGTCCAAACCGTATTCCTGAGGAGCATCCAGACGTGCGAAAGACATGTTTCCTGTAACAAAGCTATCGAGCAGAGTGGCATTTTTTCCTGCGTCAGCGGAGGCTGTGGGTTGGTGCCCCGCCCCGCAGCAAACAAGGGCCCGGGTTTGCGCCCCCGCTGGCGCAAAATATTTTCTCTGCCGGTACGAGGACTGTGAAAAGAGGTTCCTGAAAAAAGGGCCCTGGACGGTGCACGAGCGCCGCCACACCGGAGAAAAACCCTTTGTCTGTTCCTGGGAAGGCTGTGGCTATGCGAGCGCTCAAGCTGGCCATCTGACACAACACTTGAGCGTTCACACGGGAAGAAAACCCTTCGTCTGTCCGCATGAGGGCTGTGGGCGTTCGTTCGCACAAGCGTGCGACATGAAAAAACACGGGCGCATCCACTCAGGAGAGCAGCCCTTTGTCTGTCCCCACAAGGGCTGTGGCCAGCGGTTTTCCCGCTCAGGCAACCTGAAAAATCACCAGCTGCTACATAGTGACGAGAGGCGGTTTTTCTGTCCGTACAACGGCTGTGATCATGTGTTCGCACAGCCAGTCTCCCTGACAAGACACAAGCGCATCCACACAGCCGAAACCCCCTTTGTCTGCCCCCAAGAAGGCTGTGGCTATTCGTCGCCACAATCGTACTGCCTGAGAAAACACATGCGCGTTCACGCGGGAAGAAAAACCCTGGTGTTCCCCCGTCAAGACTGCCTGGCAGGAAAAACCCCTGTCTGTTCGCAAGGCCGTGTTGAAAGGCGGCTTGTATACCAAAGTGACGGGATAGTGCACCAGCGTCGTGCCAGAAAAGAAAAGCCCTTTGTGTGTTCCTATGAAGGCTGTGGCTATGGGGGTGCCAGATTCGGGGACCTGAGAAAACACTTGCGCGTCCATACCAGGGACCGGCCCTTTGTGTGTCCCTATGAAGGCTGTGGCTACGCATCTACGCAATCCTGGGACCTGAAAGTACACCTGCGCGTCCACACCAGAGAGAAGTTTTTTGCCTGTTCACACGCAGGCTGTAGACGTCGGTTCAGATGGTCCAGCAGCCTGAAAAAACACTTGCGCACGCATACCAGGGGGAAAAAATTTCTCTGTTCACATGAAGGCTGCCGACGCGTGTTCACACGCCAGGACTTTTTGAAAAGACACGGGTATCTCCACACCGGTGACAAACCCTTTGTCTGTCGGCAGGAAAATTGCAGCAAGCGGTTTACAGGAAAAAAGAGCCTGATAGTGCACAGGTGCACCCCTGGCGGGAAAAAAACCTTTTCCTGTTGCCATGAAGGCTGTGAATACGCGTTCAGAATATTGAACGACCTGAAAAAACACTGGCACTGCCATCGCGTACAACAGCCTTCTTTCGTTGTGGAGCAGGCCCCTGCGAACATGTCTGTGTCATCAGTCACCCCCCGTGAGCCCCCGCCGACGCCCAGGGACAGCTCACCTGACGGTGCGCGTACGACAGCTGACCTGCGACCACAGGCAGACACGCAGTCCCTTTCTTGCCTGGCAACCGGTGTTGGCGTTCCGGCTGACCTGACCCACCCGCGTGTCCGTGTTTGCGGCGGCAGTCTCTACCCCACAACGCCAGCCGCTTCGACAGGGCACCTGTTCCCTGACCGGCATGTCATGTCATCAGCCAGGACGCAAGCATTAGTATCCGCAGAGGACCGGCGCTCGCCACCCCGGTCACGCGCAGCGCAGCAGGTACCACAGCCATCGGGGTTCACAAGGGAGGCCGTTACGGGCGACTGGTGGACACAGCTGTGCGACCAATACGTTTTCTGGCCGTTGCCGCTGGCGGGAAGTACGGGTGCGGCTGACGGGGATGGCTGTGCATCGCCTCTCTCGGCGGAGGACAAGGCTTTCTGGCAGGAGTTGATTTCTTCAGTGGCGGCTGGAACCGGGCAAGCAGAACTCTGAGGCGACTGTCCAGCCGGGCTCAGTTGCGCGCTGTGTGCCGGTCAGGTCAGCAGCCTGGCGTCGTAATACTGACAGTGGTGTCCAGACTGCGCTGTTGGTCACCCGGGCTTTCGATGAATATGTTTTCTGTTGCACCCACTCATGAAACAACGAAACGGTGTCTTGCGCCGGCACAGACTGTCAGCCTGCGCCGCTGTCGGCAGTCTGGCAGGTTGACCCGGTGTGCGGTCGGCGCCCGTTCCAGACCCTGGCACTGCCTGCAAGAGGGGTGTCTGCGGCGGTTCGGGGACAAAGCTGGCCTGATGCAGCACCGGCGCGTCCACACCGGGGAAAAACCCTTTGTCTGTTCCTGGGAAGGCTGTGGCTATGCGTGCACACAATTGGCCAACCTGAAAACGCACCTGCGCGTCCACACCGGGGAAAAACCCTTTGTCTGTTCCTGGGAAGGCTGTGGACATGCGTGCACACAATTGGCCAACCTGCAAACGCACCGGCGCATCCACACCGGAGAAAGACCCTGTGTCTGTTCCTGGGAGGGCTGTGGGCGTCTGTTCGCACACCCGGGTACCCTGAGGAATCACCGGTACATCCACACTGGAAAAAAATCCTTCGTCTGTCCCCATGAGGGTTGTGGCTACAGGTCCTCACGCCGGGGGGACCTGCAAAGACACGGGTACGTCCATACGAAACAAAGAGCTTTCCTTTGTCCCCACGAAGGCTGCGGACGTTCCTTTGGACAAGCAGGCAATCTGACGCAGCACTTGCGTGTCCACCTCAAAAAAAAACGCTTCGTCCGTTCATCTGAAGGGCGCAGATGTTCATTTGTGCGATCAGGTGACCTCAGGAAACAGGTGCGGACCTGCGTCAAGGCAAAACCTGTTTGTGTCGCAGTGGCGGCTGTCGACCCTGGTGCGCACCCGCAATCAATCTGCAACGGCACCTGCGTATTGACTCAGAAGAAAAGGCCATTGGCTGTGTGGCCTGAAGACTGTGCATCCGTTTCGCGACGGGAACCCCATGTCAGGTCAGGGCGCAACCGCTGTTGTCCGGGATTGGGCGGTCTGGCTGGCACTTGTCCCAAGCTGTCCAGCGCGAGAGGCCGGGCCCCTGCGCGCAACGAGAGTCGTTCTGTCCGGCTGGTTGATATGCCAGACAGATGGGGGGCTCTGTTGGCCGTTGCAGCCATCGCATGGCACAAAGGCGCCTGACCAGTACGTCCCCGCCCATTGATGGCGACGAGGCATTCCGGCGGGAATGGCTCTGTTTGAGGTGCGTGACCACAAGTTGGCGTGGACTCTGTCTGGCGTGCCTTTTATAGCCCCGCACCGGACAGCATCACTGACGAGTCTGTCAGCGGTTGTGTTCAAGACAGGTGGAAACTCTGTCCAAGTGGCGGTGGTGATTATTCAAGCTGTTGGTGAACATGTTTGCTGTTATAGGATCACGCCGGAAAGCGGAACTTTTTCCTGCGCCAGCGGGCGCTGTCGGTGGCCCCGCTGACCGAAATAAAAATAAAAGAAAAGGGCGAAAAAAGGGGGAAGGCAAGGTTTCCGGATGTGCGCCCGCGAGCATTTTATCGTCTGACCGCAAGCAGGTTGCGACAAGTGGTTCGAAAACACGTGGTTCGAAAACACATAGTGCCCTGGTGCGACGGCTTCGTGCGCATGCTGGAGACAAGCCCTTTGTGTGTTGCTACGAAGGCTGTGGATATGCGTTCGCACAGTCAGGTAACCTGAACAGACACAGGCGCATCCATTCAGGGGAAAGACCTTTTGTCTGTCCGCGCAGCGACTGCGGGAGTACTTTCGCACGCTCATGCCATCTGACGAGGCACCTGTGTGGTCACAACCAGGAAAACTGTTTTGTCTGTTCCTGGGACGGCTGTCAGTATGCATCCACACAGCGATTGAATCTGACAAGACACTGGCGCGTCCATAGCGGGGAAAAACGTCGTATCTGCTCATATGAAGGCTGTGGACGTGCGTTCCGGGAATCAATCGACCTGAAAAGACACTTGCGTGTCCACTCGGGAGAGAAACCTTATGTCTGCCCACATGAAGGCTGTGGACGTGCATTTGCACGATCCTGGGTCCGGAAAGGACACCTGCGCACTCACGCCAGAAAGGAAAGCTTTGTGTGTCCCCGCAGCGGCTGTGGGCAAGCGTTCGCATCGACATGCCAAAGGGAGCGGCACTTGCGTTCCCATACCATGGAAAAGTCCGGTGTCTGTTGGCGCCGGGGCAGCACCAGCCTGTCTGAGCAAGCCAGTGCTTCCCTTCTTGCCGCCATGATCTGGCCTGGCGTTCAGGCAGATCTGAATCCAGAGCCTGAGAGCCTCTGTGTTTCCAGTGGCAGCCTGGCCCCGACAACGACAGCGGCTGGCACCGGGCACTGGCTCCCTTCACATAGGTCACAAGGCGTCCCGTGCGGCTGGGGACAACCGGCGTCTGCCCAGGGCACCCGTATGGCTGACTGGGCTGACTGGTTGGCAGGCTATGCGGATGAATACCTCTCCGGGCCGGTGCCCTTGTCGTACAGTACAGTCGCGTCTGACCCGGGTGTGCACGCATGGGCTGGCGCGGATGACGACAGCACCTTCTGGCAGGCGTTGATCTCTCCAGAATTTCCGGAAGATTGTGATGGCAGGTGACCTGGTGCGCGGCAAGCCCTGTTCTTCAGGGCGGGGAGGATGTCAATCAGCTGACAGCTATTCTGGCGGGCGTTGGTCTTTCCAGCCGATAGTGAACCCGATGGCCGCGCTCAGATTACGGCCTGCGGTCAGGCAGCAAGCCTGACAACCCCGTCAGCTGGCGGCTGTCAGAAATAGAGTACAACTGTGGCCAGGCTTTACTGTTGGTCTCCCAGGTTTGCGATGGATATGGTCCCGGTTACACCCCCATACAGAAAACGGAAACTTTGGTGTGAGCCAGTGAAGGCCCAGCACCTGGACCTCCGGCAAACAAAACAATCCGCCCGGCGTACTGGCACCGTCCACCCAAAACGTTTTCTCTGCCAGCACGAAGATTGCACACAATCGTTCCGATACAAGAGTCAACTGGAAACACACCTGCGTTTGCACGCCGGAGAAAAGCCTTTTGTGTGTCCATGGGAAGGTTGCGGCTATGCGACTGCACGACCACACGATCTGACAATACACAAGCGCTACCACACAGGAGAAAAGCCCTTTGTCTGTCCCTGGGAGGGCTGTGGATATGCGTTCAGACGATCAGAGCACCGGATACGACACAGGCACTCGCACTCCGGCGAAAAACCCTTTCGGTGTCCGCATGGAAACTGCGAAAAATCGTTCAAACAATCAAGTTATCTGGCGTACCACTTGCGCCGTCACTCAGGAAAGGCGTTCTATGTCTGTCCCCAGCAAAACTGTGGGTATACGTGCGGGCGATCAAGCGGCCTGACAAGACACTTGCGTATCCACTCAGGAGAAAAACCCTTTACCTGTCCCTGGGAAGGCTGCAGATATGCGTCCTCAACCTCAGGCAATCTGCGCGTACACATGCGCCGCCACACCGGGAAAAAAACCTTCGCCTGTCCACACGAAGGCTGTGGCAAGGTGTTCGCACATTACGGTAGTTTTAAACCGCATTTGTACATCCATTCAGGAGAAAAGCCCTTTGTCTGTCCCTGGGAAGGCTGTGGCTATGCGGCCGTACAATCGAGCTCCCTGAACAAACACAGGCGCGTCCACTCAAGAGAAAAACCCTTTGTTTGTCTGCGTGAAGGCTGTAGATCTTCGTTCACACAATCCAGCTCCCTGTACAAACACTACCGCGCCCACGCCAGAGCAAAGACCCTTGGCTGTTTGCGGCAGGGCAGCACAAGCCGTTCTGAGTACGCGCGCATCCCCGGTCGGCATCAGCGCAGGAAAAGAACCGTTCATGTCCAGCCTGCTTCCGCCTCCCTGCGGTTGCCGCTGACAACACCGCCCCTGGCTTCTGGTGCCGCAGCTGTCTTGCCCTGCGGCACGCAAAAACCGGACCTGAAGGTTGGTCGACAGCGCCAGAACATCCGTGTCTCCAGTGCCAGATCCAGGCCTGCCAGGCCAGCGGCCTCCAGGGCGGATCTGCTCTTTGGCCGGCGCACCATGCCATCAGCTCGAGCGCAACAGCAAACGCCGGAACGCACTGGGCTCCCGTCCTCTGTGTCACAAGCCGTTCCGCGCGGGGGAATACAACCGATGGCCGCAACGGGGCGGCAGCTGTCAGACTGGTTGACAAGGTGCGCCGATGACTATTTCGCAAGCTGGCGGCCTTCACTGCACAGCGGTCAGGCGTCAGACAAGGAGGCTGGCGCATTACGTCTTTCTGATGACGACAAGACCTTCTGGCAGCTGTTGATCTCTTCAGCGGATACTCAAGCCCGATGATCAGTGTGTTGCGTCCACTTTTGTTGTCAGGCGCGGGCATGGCCCCGCAGCTGAGCCGCATAACGACAGGCTTGTCAGTCGTTGAGCGTCACAGAAGAAGTGTCATTGCTGTCCAAATCTCACTGCTGCTCATTCAGGCGTTTTTTCAATGGACAGGTTTCCTGTTACGACTTCACACAGAAAGCCCGGACTCTCGCACGCGCCAGAAAAGGCTGATGGCTGCCGTCGCCGCCGGCAACAAAGACGACTGGCCAGGCCTGCTGTCCTTGTCTGTTCTGGTGATGGGCGTGATTCTGCATCCGCAGGATCGGACGCTCTGACAGGACACCTGCGCCTCCCCCATGCCAAAAAGGCCTTTGCCTGTTGCTGGCAAGGCTGTGGATCTGCGTTTGCCAGATCAACCGACCTGAAAAGACACTTGTGTATCCACGCGGGACACAAAACCTTTGTCTGCTCCTGGGAGAGTTGTACACAAGCGTTTAAACGATCAGATGAATTTACAAGACATTTACGCACCCACACAGCAAACAAACCCTTTGTCTGTCCCCATGAAGGCTGTAGACAAGCGTTTGTGCGATCAGGCCAGCTGACAATACACCTGCGCCGCCACTCAGAAGAAAAAGTCTTTTTCTGCCTCTTTGAAGGCTGTGGGTATGCGACCGTACAATTGAGTGCGCTGACAAAACACGTGCGGGTCCACACAGGTGAAAGACCCTTTGTTTGTCCCTACAACGGCTGCGGGCACGCGGCTGCACAGTCGAGTTCTCTGCGTAAACACTTGCGTGTCCACGCAGAAGGACAGCCTTTCGTCTGTTCCTATAAAGGCTGTGGACAAGGGTTTGCGTGCTCTGGCCGCCTGTCAAGACATTTGTGCACACATGCCGGCGCACAGCCCATTGTCTGTTTGCGCCAGGGCTATGTGAACCTGTCCGGGACATCGAGCCTGGCCGGTGAGGATGCGCCCAGTCATGGGGAACGCCTGCTCCGCTCCCGCCGCGCGCAGATACTGACACGAGTACCGGGACCGCCAGAACCCGGGTTCTCTATGGACAAGGAGCCCTTGCATCCTGCGCCGGTTGTCGCTGCCGCCTGTTCCGGGGAGCCGGCGAGCGGGGGCCCCCCTGTTGCCAGCGACAGACCTGGGACCGCAGCGTCCAGAGCGGACCCGCTCCTGGCCTGGAGCAGCATGCCACTGGCTGGAGCACAGCAGTCGATACCGGGAGGCCCTCTGCTCTCGTCATGGCTGCCACCAGTCGTCCCGCCCGGGCGGATACAACGGGAGCCCGCACTGGAGGCTGTGACGCCCGACTGGTTGACATGGTGCGCCGATGACTATCTTGCCAGGTCGGTGCCGCTGTTGCACAGCACCCAGGGGTCTGACCAGGAGGGTTGCGCATTACTTCTTGCTGATGACGACAGGGCTTTCTGGCAGGCGTTGCTCTCTCCAGCCGTTAATGATGGCCGCAGGTCAGAACCTTGAGTCGACTCTGGCCGCAGGGTTGCGTTCATATGCAGCAGGATGGCGCAGCTGACAAGTCTGTCAGCCACTGCGCGTCACACAAGGAGTGTAATAGATGCCCCGGCTTTTCTGCTGACCAGTCAGGATTTCTTGCAATGGACGGGCTTTGCGTTACAACGCCACAAGTGAAAACGTCACAAAGAAAATCGTCACGTCTCCTTGTGCCCGCGCAGGCGACCCGCCGCCGCGCGCAAGGACGCTGGCCGGCCCGAGCTTCTGTCCCTGTCCGTTCACACCCCGTCCTGCGACAGGGCCGGAAACGCGGGTCTGGAAAAAAGAAGGGCCTGATGACGGGCCTTCGCACCCGTACCGGAGCCAGGCCCTTTGCCTGTTCCTGGGAAGGCTGTCGCCAGGCGTTCGCACAATCAAACCATCTGCGCATGCACTGGTGCACGCACACAGGAGAAAAACCTTTTGTCTGCGCATACGAAGGTTGTGGCCAGGCGTTTGCACAACCTGGCGTACTGACGCGACACAAGCGCCGCCACTCAGGAGAAAAACCCTTTGCCTGTTCCCGGGAAGGCTGTCGACTGGCGTTCTCACGAGCAGAAAACCTGAGAACGCACTGGCGTACGCACTCAGGAGAAAAACCCTTTGTCTGTTCATACGACGGTTGCTGTAAGGCGTTTACACAAGCAGGTATCCTGGCGCGACACCTGCGCTGCCACTCTGGAGAAAGGCCCTTTGTCTGTCCCTGGGAAGACTGTGGATATGCGTGCGGACAATCAGGTGGCCTGGCAACACATGTGCGCATCCACTCAGGGGAAAAACCCTTTGTCTGTCTACATGAAGGCTGTGGATATGCGTCCACTGACTTAACAAATCTGACAAGACACTTGCGGGTTCACTCAGGAAAAAAACCCTTTGTTTGTCGCTATAAAGGCTGTGGGCTTTCGTTTAGACAATCAGGGACTCTGCAACGACACTCAAGTGTCCACTCAGAAGCAAGGTCTTTTGTCTGTCCACATGAAGGCTGTGGACAGACGTTTGTGCAACCAGGCCGCCTGAGGGTACATGTGCGCATGCACTCAGGAAAAAGATTCTTTGCCTGCCCCCATCAAGGTTGCGGACAAGCGTTTACACTACCCGGCGACCTGACAAGACACCTGCGCATTCATACCGGCGAAAAACCCTTTGTCTGTCCACACGAAAGCTGTGGACGTTCGTTTGCACAATCGGGCAGTCTGGCAAGGCATGCGTGTGTTCACACAGGCGAAAAGTCCTTTGTTTGTCTACACGAAGGCTGTGGACGTTCGTTCACACAGTCAGCCAGTCTGACAAGGCATTCACGTGTTCATGGAGAGGAAAAGACTTTCGTCGGTTGGCATGAAAGCGGTGGATACGCGTTCATACAACCCGTCAAGCGGCATAACCACGGGCGTTCCCACACCCAGGCAGAGCCCTTTGTCTGTGGGCGCGCGAGCGGCATGAACCTCTCCGGGAAATCAGGCGCACTGCGTGGATATCCGCTCAGGCGCACTGACCTGAGCGCTTCCCGCCAGCGGCGACTCTCCCGTCTTTGCAGCGACAGCGCAAGGCCTGCAACGCCGGCGGCCCCCGGAGTGGAACGCGCCCGGAGCACCATGCCATCAGACAGGGCACGACAGCCATCGCCGGGCCGCCATCTGCTCTCTTCATCGGTGGCACAAGCCGTCCCGTCCGGGTGGGGCCAGCCGGGGTTGTCAAGGGAGGCTGCTGTGCCCGCCTGGTTAAGAAAGTGCGCCGCTGACTATTTCACCAAGTTGTTGCCGTCAATGTACAGCACCTGGATGTTGGACCGGGAGGATTACTCGTCAGCTCCCACTGATGATGACTGGTGGGATTTCTGGCGGGAGTTCATCTCCCCGGCAGAGAGTGAAATCTGACCATCAACCTGTTGAGTTCATTGCTGTTTTGGCATCCTCCCCGTCCTTCAGGGCGGGGAGGATGTCAATCTGTGCAGGATCCAGCGCAGGGCGCCTGGCTCAGCTGGAGCGCTGCGACCAGACGGCATGGCTGACAGGCCTGTCGGCCGCCGGGCGGTACACAAGAGTGTAACGGCTGTCCAAATTTCACCGTTGTTCACTCAGGCTTTCGAAGGACATGCACCCCGTTACAAAGTCACCTGGCAAACAGGAATTTTTTGACGTGCCAGAGGTGACTGGTCGGCGTCCTGCTACCGCCTTCGCAAAATGTTTTCCCTGTCCGAGCAAGGGGTGCGCGCAAAGGTTCAGCTTCAAATCTGCAGTGGCAAGACACCTGCGTGCCCACACCGGAAAAAAGCCCTTTATCTGCCCCTATGAAGATTGCGGATTTGCATCTGCTCAATCGGGCAATCTGAAAATCCACTTGAGCGTCCACTCAGGAGAAAAACCCTTCGCCTGTCCCTATGGAGGCTGTAGATATGCGTCAGTACGATCAAGCAACCTGACAAGACACTTGCTCGTCCATGCAGAAGGAAAAATCTTTGCCTGTCCCCGTGTGGGCTGTGGATATGCGTCAGTACGATCAAGTGACCTGACAAAACACTTGTTTGTCCTCGCAGGAGGGAAATCCTTTGTTTCTTGTAATAAAGGCTGTGGATACGCGTCGACATCTTCGGGTGCCATGGAAAGACACCTGCAGGTTCACCCGAAAGGAAAATCCTTTGTTTGTTCCTATGAAGGCTGTGGATATGCGTCGGCATATTCGTGTGCCCTGAAAAGGCACTTGCTCGTTCACTCGAAAGAAACATCCTTTGTTTGTCCTTATGGAGGCTGTAGCTACGCGTCCGCAAGATGCAGCGACCTGACAAGACATTTGGGCGTTCACTCAGGAACAGAGCCCTTCGGCTGTCCCCGTGAGGGGTGTGGATATTCGTTCAGAACAGCAAGCCGCCTGACACAACACCTGCGCGTGCACTCAGGAGAAAAATCCTTTGACTGTCCCTGGGAAGGTTGCGGATATGCGGCCAGAACCTCAGACCTTCTGACAAAACACAAGCGTCTTCACTCAGGAACAAAAACCTTTGTTTGTCCCTGTGAAGGTTGTGGATATGCGTCAGCACGATCCGGCGACTTGAAAAGACACTTGAGCATTCATGTCAAAGCCAAACCCTCTCCCATTGCGACGGCAGCCTTGCCTGACGTCCGGGCGGAGCCGGCTCCGGCGCTGGACCGCCAGAGCAGCTGTGTTTCCAGCGGCAGCCCTGCTGCCATAACGACAGTGCCTGCCGCAGGGCAGCAGTTCCCCGGGGAAAATGGCCTGTCGCCAGCCAGGCCAGAGCCGCTGTCGCCCTGGCTTGGGCTGCCTGCGTCACCTTCGTCACAGGCTGAAGAGCTTCTGGGCCTTGTCCCGGAGCGCGCCTCACCTGGGTCAGCGTCGTCACAGGACTCCCGGCCCGGCTGCGCACAAGCGGTGTCCACACCGGGGGAATTCATGCCAGGCGGCTCAGGATGGCACGCCGATGACTCCCTTGGCTGGCTGTTGCAGCCTTCACACACAACCCCGGTGTCAGACCAGCATCTTCTCTCCTTCGCTTGCGCTGATGACGATACTGTGTTCTGGCAGACGTTGATCGCGCCAGAGACTGGTGCAACCTCGTGATCCGTACCCGGTGCCCTGCGGCCAGACTCTATAGCTGACAGGCCTGTCAGCCGCCGGGCGGGATACAAGAGTGTAACGACTGTCCAAGTTGCACCTGGATCACGCAGGCTTTCGAAGGACATGCACCCCGTTACAAAGTCACGCAGAAAACAGGAAGTTGTTGTCGTACCCGATGTGACTGGCCGGCGTCGGGCCGCCGTCCGGCCGCGATGGTTTCTCTGTCCGAGCGAGGGCTGTACACAAGGGTTCAGACACGCAAGTACACTGAAAATACACCTGCGTACCCACACCGGAGAAAAGCCCTTTGTCTGCTCATATGAAGATTGCGGACGCGCGTTTGCACAATCAGGCCATCTGACAGTCCACCTGCGCGCCCACGCAGGGAAAAAGATCTTTTTCTGTCGCTGGGAAGGTTGTGGATATGGGTTCGTAGCCTCAAGCACGCTGACAAGACACAAGCGCCGCCACACCGGAGAAAAACCCTTTGTGTGTCACTACAAAGGTTGTGGACGCGCCTTTGCACAATCAGGGGATCTGAAAACACACCTGTGCGTCCACACCGGAGAAAAACCCTTTGCCTGTCCCTGTGAAGGCTGTGCATATGCGACAACAGGATCAAAAAGCCTGAAAAGACACTTGCGCACGCATGCCAAAGCCAAGTCCTCTTCCATGGCGACGGCAGCCTGTCCTCGCCTCCAGGCGGCCCCGGCGTCGGAGCGGGACCGCCCGGGCATCTGTGTTTCCAGCGACAGCTCTGCTGCCATAACGACAGTGCCTGCCACAGGGCATCCGCTCCCCGGTGCGCATGGCATCTCGCCCGTTATGGCAGAACCGCTGTGGCCCCGGCTTGGGCGGCCTGCGTCACCCAGGTCACAGGTTGAAGAGCTTCCGGGCCTTGCCCTGGAGAGGGCGTCACCCGGGTCAGCGTCGTTACAGGGCTCCCAGCCCGGGTGCGCACAAGCGGTGTCCAGACCGGGGGAACTCATGCCAGGCGGTTCAGAATGGCACGCCGATGACTCCCTTGCCTGGCTGTTGCAGCCTTTACACACAACCCGGGCGTCAGACCCGCATCTTCTCTCATTCTCCTGCGCTGATGAGGACAAGATTTTCTGGCAGACGTTGATCTGGCCAGAGGCTGATGAAGTCCGGTGACTCTGTGCCGGGTCCAGGCCCTGCGGCCAGACAGCATAGTCGACAGGCCTGTCAGCCGCCGGGCGGGATACCAGAGTGTAATGACTGTCCAAGTTGCACCCTTGATCATTCAGGTTTTCGAAGGATATGCACCCCGTTACAAAGTCACGCAGAAAACAGGAAGTTGTTGTCGTACCCGATGTGACGGGCCGGCGTCCTGCCGCCGTCCGCCCACAAGGTTTTATCTGTCCGCACAAGGGCTGTGGACAAGGGTTCAGATACGAAAGTAGATTGAGAACACACCTGCGTACCCACACCGGAGAAAAACCCTTTGTCTGCCCCTATGAAAATTGTGGACAAGCTTTTGCACAACCAGGGAATCTGACTCGCCATTTGCGCGCTCACTCAGGGGAAAAGCCCTTTACCTGTTCCTGGGAAGGCTGTGGATATGCGTCCATAGGGGCAAACGATCTGACAAGACACATGCGCGTCCACACCGGAGAAAAACCCTTTGCTTGTCAACATAAAGGTTGTGGACACGCGTTTACGCAATCCTATGATCTGACAAGACACATGCGCATTCACACAGGAAAAAACCCCTTTGTCTGTCAACATAAAGGTTGTGGACACGCGTTTGCGCTGTCAGGCAACCTGACCGCACACATGCGCACCCACTCAGGAAAAGAAAGCTTCGGCTGTCCCCGCGTGGGATGCGGATGCATTGCCAGAACATCACGCAGTCTGGCGCAGCACAAGCGCCGCCATTCCGGAGGGACATCCTTTGACTGTCCTTGGAAAGGCTGCGGATATTTGGCCAGAACAGCAAACCTTCTGACAAAACACAAACACTTTCACGCAGGAATAAAAACCTTTGGCTGTCCCTTTGAAGGCTGTGAATATGCGTCAGCACGATCAAACAACCTGAAAAGACATTTGAGCGTTCATCCCAAAGCCGCGCCCTCTCCCATTGCGACGGCGGCCTGTCCTGGCCTCCCGGCGAACCCGGCTCCGGAGTGGGACCGTCCGGGCAGCTGTGTTTCCAGCGACAGCTCTGCTGCCATAACGACAGCGCCTGCCACAGGGCATCAGCTCCCCGACGCGCAGGGCCTGTCGCCGGCCAGACCAGAGCCGCTGTCGCCCTGGTTCGGGCTGCCTGCGTCACCTTCATCACAGGCAGCAGAGCTGCTGGGCCTTGTCCCGGAGAGGGCGTCACCGGGATCAGCGTCGTCACAGGACTCCCAGCCCGGGTGTGCGCCAGCGGTGTCCACACCGGAGGAACATGTGCCCGGCGGCTCAGGCTGGCACGCCGATGACGCCCTTGGCTGGCTGTTGCAGCCTTCACACACAACCCGGGCGTCAGACCTGGATCTTCTCTCATACTCTTGCGCTGATGACGACAATGTTTTCTGGCAGAAGTTGATCTCGCCAGAGGCCGGTGACATCCGATGACTCTGTGCCGGCTCAGCCCGGGCCCTGCGGCCAGACAGCATAGTTGACAGGCCTGTCAGCCGCCGGGCGGGATGCAAGAAGGTAACGGCTGTCCAAGCTGCATCCTTGATCACTCAGGCTTTCGAAGGATATGCACCCCGTTACAAAGTCACGCAGAAAACAGGAGGTTGTTGTCGTACCAGCGCCACCTGACCGGCGTCCTGTCGACGTTTGCTCAAAATGTATGCCCCAGCCGCGCGTAGATTGTGTACAAGGGTGCAGCGACAAATGTGAAGTGATAACACACCCGGGTACCCACACTGGAAAAAAACTCTTTATCTGCCCATACGAAGACTGCGGACTGGCGTTTGCAGTATCAGGGGCTCTGAAAAGACACTTGCGCGTCCACGCAGGAAAAAAACCCTTTGCCTGCTCCTATGAAGATTGCGGACTGGCGTTTGCAGCATCAGGTGATCTGAAAATCCACAAGCGTGTCCACTCGGGAGAAAAACCCTTTGCCTGTCCTTATGGCGGCTGTGGATATGCGTCAGCGCGAGCACGTAACCTGACAAGACACTTTCTTGTCCACACCGGAGAAAAACCCTTGGCCTGTCCCTATGGCGGCTGTGGATATACGTCAGGACGATCAAGTGACCTGACAAGACACTTTCTTGTCCACACCGGAGAAAAACCCTTTGTTTGTCAGCAGACAGGTTGTGGACGAGCGTTTACACAATCAGGCCATCTGGCATGCCACTTGCGCGTCCACAGAAAAGAAAAACCCTTTGTTTGTCAGCAGACAGGTTGTGGACGAGCGTTTGCACAATCAGGCCATCTGGCATGCCACTTGCGCGTCCACAGAAAAGAAAAACTCTTTGTTTGTCAACATAGAGGTTGTGGACATGCGTTTGTACGATCAAGCAACCTGTCAGCGCACTTGCGCATCCATGCAGGAGAAAAACCCTTTATCTGTCCCTGTGAAGGCTGTGACTATGCGTCAATACGATCAAACGACCTGAAAAGACACTTGCGCACTCATGCCAAAGCCAAACCTGCTCCCATGGCGATGGCGGCCTCTCCCGGCGTCGGGGCAGACCCGGCCCCGGAGCGGGGTCGCCAGGGCAGCTGTGTTTCCAGCGACAGCCCTGCTGTTATAACGACGGTGCTTGCCACAGGGCATCAGCTCCCCGACGTGCATGGCACGTCGCCGGCCAGATCAGAGCCGCTGTCGCCCTGGTTCGGGCTGCCTGCGTCACCTTCATCACAGGCTGCAGAGCTTCTGGGTCTTGTCCCGGAGAGGGCGTCGTCTGGGCCAGCGTTGTCACAGGACTCCCAGCCCGGGTGCGCACCAGCGGTGTCCATGTCGGGGGAACTTGTGCCCGGCGGCTCGAGGTGGCACGCCGATGACGCCCTTGGCTGGCTGTTGCAGCCGTCACACACAACCCAGGTACCAGACCCGCATCTTCTCTCATTCTCGTGCGCTGATGACGACAATGTTTTCTGGCAGAAGTTGATCTCGCCAGAGCGCCAGAGGCTGTGACATCCGATGACTCTGTGCCGGGTCCTGCGCAGGGCGCCTGGCTCAGCCCAAGCCCTGCGGTCAGACAGCATAGTTGACAGGCCTGTCAGCCGCCGGGCGGGATACAAGAGTGTAACGGCTGTCCAAATTGCACCCTTGATCACTCAGGTTGTCGAAGGACATGCTCCCCGTTACAAAGTCATGCGGAAAACAGGAAGTTGTTGTCGTACCAGATGTCATTGATCGGCGTCCTGCCACCCTGGCCTCAAAATGTTTTCCCCATCCGCGCCTGGGCTGTGCACACAGGTTCAGCGACACATGTGAAGTGACAACACACCCGGGTACCCACTCCGGAAAAAAACCTTTTGTCTGCTCATATGAAGATTGCGGACGAACCTTTGCGCATTCATATAATCTGCGAAGACATCTGCGCATCCACACTGGAGAAAAACCCTTTGTCTGCTCATATGAAGATTGCAGACGATCGTTTGCACAATCAGCCTGTCTGGTATACCACTTGCGCGCCCACGCAGGAGACAAACGCTTTGTCTGTCGCTGGGAAGGCTGTGGATATGCGTCCATAGGGGCAGGCGATCTGACAAGACACATACGCATCCACACCGGAGAAAAATCCTTTTTTTGTCAACATAAAGGTTGTGGACGCGCGTTTGCGCATTCCTATGAGCTGACAAGACACATGCGCGTCCACACCGGAGAAAAACCCTTTGTTTGTCCCTATGAAGGTTGTAGACATTCGAGTTCACAATCAGGCGATCTGACAAGACACTTGCGCATCCATACAGGAGAAAAACCCTTTGTCTGTCCCAGTGAAGGCTGTGACTATGCGTCAATACGAGCAACCGACCTGAAAAGACACATGCGCACTCATGCCAAAGCCAAACCTTCTCCCATTGCGCAGCTGGCCTCTCCTGGCGTCGGGGCGAACCCGGCCCCGGAGCGGGATCGCCAGGGCCGCTGTGTTTCCAGCGACAGCCCTGCTGTTATAACGACGGTGCTTGCCACAGGGCATCAGCTCCCCGCCGCGCAGGGCCTGTCGCCGGCCAGACCAGAGCCGCTGTCGCCCTGGTTCGGGCTGCCTGCGTCACCTTCATCACAGGCAGCAGAGCTGCTGGGCCTTGTCCCGGAGAGGGCGGCACCGGGATCAGCCTTGTCACAGGACTCCCAGCCCGGGTGCGCGCCAGCGGTGTCCACACCGGAGGAACTTGTGCCCGGCGGCTCGAGGTGGCACGCCGATGATTCCCTTGCCTGGCTGTTGCCACCTTTACACACAACCCGGGAGGCATCAGACCAGCATCTGCTCGCATATGACGACAAGGTTTTCTGGCAGAAGTTGATCTCGCCAGAGTCTGGTGATATCTGGTGACTCTGGGCCGGGTCCTGCGCAGGGGGGCTGGCTTCGCCCAGGCCCTGCGGCCAGACAGCATAGCTGACAGGCCTGTCAGCCGCCGGGCGGCACACAAAAGTGTAACTTTGTCCAAATTTCACCGTTGATTACTCAGGCTTTCGAAGGACATGCTCCCCGTTACAAAGTCACGCAGAAAACAGGAATTTGTTGTCATGGCCGAGGTGACTGACCGGCGTCCTGCCGCCGTGCGCCCACCATGTTTTCCCTGCCCGCGCAAGGGCTGTACCCAAGGGTTCAGATACGAAAGTACATTGAGAAGACACCTGCGTGCCCACACCGGAGAAAAACCATTTGTCTGCCCATATGAAAACTGTGATCAAGCGTTCACACAAGCCGGCAGTCTGACACGCCACTTGCGCGCTCATCTGGAGGACAAGCTCTTTATCTGTCCCTATGGAGGCTGTCGATACAGGTCTGCAGGAGCCAGTAACCTGACAAGGCATATGTGCGTCCACACGGGAGGAAAATACTTTGTTTGTCGACATAAGGGTTGTGGACATGCGTCTGCGCAATTCGCTGATCTGAAAAAACACATGCGCGTCCACACCGGAGAAAAACCCTTCGTTTGTCAACAGACAGGTTGTGGACATGCGTTTGCGCAATCATGTGATCTGAAAAAGCACATGCGCGTCCACACCGGAGAAAAACCCTTTGTTTGTCAACATAAAGGTTGTGGACACGCGTTTGCACAATCAAACAACCTGATAGCACACTTACGCACCCACTCAGGAAAAGAAACCTTCGGCTGTCCCCGCGAGGGCTGCGGATATATTTCCCGAACAGCGCGCGGTGTGACGCAGCACCTGCGTGTCCACTCGGGAGAAACAGGAGAAAAATCCTTTGTTTGTCAACATAAAGGTTGTGGCCAGGCGTTTGCGCAATCATGTGATATGGAAAAGCACATGTGCGTCCACCTGGAAGCAAAACCCTTTGTTTGTCTACATAGCGGTTGTGGACAGGCGTTTGTACGATCATGCAACCTGTCAGCGCACCTGCGCACCCATGCCGGAGAAAAACCCTTTATCTGTCCCTGTGAAGGCTGTGACTATGCGTCACTGCGATCAAACGACCTGAAAAGGCACTTGCGCACTCATGCCAAAGCCAAACCTGCTCCCATGGCAACGGCGGTCGGTCCCGGCGTGGGGGCGGACCCGGCCCCGGAGCGGGACTGCCAGAGCAGCTGTGTTTCCAGCGACAGCCCTGCTGTTATAACGACGGTGCTTGCCACAGGGCATCAGCTCCCCGACGAGCATGGCCTGTCGCCGGCCAGACCAGAGCCGCTGTCGCCCTGGTTCGGGCTGCCTGCGTCACCTTCATCACAGGCAGCAGAGCTGCTGGGCCTTGTCCCGGAGAGGGCGTCACTGGGGTCAGCCTCGTCACAGGACTTCCCGCCCGGGTGCGCACAAGCGGTGTCCACACCGGAGGGAATCATGCCCGACGGCTCAAGATGGTACGCCGATGATTCCCTTGGCTGGCTGTTGCAGCCTGCACACACAACCCAGGTGTCAGACCAGCATTTTCTCTCATTCTCGTGCGCTGATGACGATCATGCCTTCTGGCAACAGCTTTTCTCGCCAGAGGACAGGAGAGCCAGACAGCCAGAATCCTGAGTCCGATTGTCACTGCCGGGCTGATCCTGTGGCTGGCAGCTGAAAACATGGCAGACAGCCCTGTCAGCGGCCGGGCGGACACAAAAGTGCAAGGGCGGTCCAAGCTTTGCTGCTGATCATTCAGGCTTCCAATGAACAGGTTTTCCATCACAAGGGCACACAGCAAACCGGGACCTTTTCTCGCACCAGAAGAGGCAGCAGGTTGTCGGCGCCGCCTGCAACAAAACCAGCCTGCCCGGTGTGCTGTCGTCGTCGGCTCCCAAGGCTGTGCCGGCTCGCAGGGGGGCTGTGAATTCTTGTGCCAGGACAGCGCTTCCCGGCGGGCTCACCTCTCTCTCACCGCAGAAAAACTCTTTGTCTGTCCAGGTGAAGGCTGTGGGCGCTTGTTCGCACAACGCGTCAGTCTGCAAAGACACCAGCGCGCCCACACCCGGGCAAAACACTTGATGTGTCCCCATGAAGGCTGTGGACAAGCCTTGGCACGATCAAGTGATCTCAAAAGGCACTTGCGTGTCCACTCAGGAGACAAACCCTTTGTCTGCTCCTTTGAAGGTTGCCGGCAGGCGTTTGCACAATCAGCCCAACTGGCCCAACACAGGCGTGTCCACTCAGGAGAAAAACCTTTTGTCTGTTCATATGAAGGCTGCAGACAAGCGTTTGCACACGCAGGCGACTGGAAAAAACACTTGCGTGTCCATTCAGGAGAAAAACCCTTTGTCTGCTCCTTTGAAGGTTGTGGACAGGCGTTTGCACAATCAACCAATCTGAGGCGGCACCAGTGCGTTCACGCAGGGGAAAAACCTTTTGTCTGTTCATATGAAGGCTGCAGACAAGGGTTTGCACACGCAGGCGACAGGAAAAAACACTTGCGCGTCCATTCAGGAGAAAAACCCTTTGTCTGCAGCTTTGAAGATTGCGGACAGCGGTTTGTACAATCTGCCCATCTGAGGCGGCACTTGCGCGCCCATTCAGGAGAAAAACCCTTTGTCTGTTTCTTTGAAGGTTGCGGACAGGCGTTTACGCAATCAGCCAATCTGAGGCGGCACAAGAGCGTCCACTCAGGAACAAAAACCTTTGTCTGCGGCTTTGAAGATTGCGGACAGGTGTTTGCACAATCTGCCCATCTGCGGCGGCACTTGCGCGTTCATTCAGGAGAAAAACCCTTTGTCTGCTTCTTTGAAGGTTGCGGACAGGCGTTTGCACAATCTGCCCATCTGCGGCGGCACTTGCGCGTTCATTCAGGAGAAAAACCCTTTGTCTGTTCCTATGCCGGCTGCCGGCAAGCCTTTGCATACCCGGACGACTGGCAAAGGCACTTGCGCACTCACTCAGAAGGAAAACGCCCGGTCTGCTCCCATGACGACTGCGGCCAGGCCTGTGCACAAGCATGCCTGCAACAGCAGCGGCGTATTCACCCGAAAGCCCGGCCCCAGGTCTGCTTGCGCAAGAGCCGCAGGAACACGGCCGGCAACGCGCGCACCGGTCCTTGGCACCGGCGCACGCGCGGGAAACAGCCCGCGCGTTTGCGGCGCGGTGCAAGGGGCACACGATGGCAGGCAAAAACACAGCCCTGCGCTGCTGTTGCAGCGGCGGTCTGTGTTGGCGTTCCAACGGATCCGGGCCTGGAGGGGATGGTGGAGCGCCGGAGTCCTGCAGCTTCCAGCACCAGGTCCTGGCCTGCAACGCCAGCCGCGCCCGGAGCCGATCCGTTCCTTGCCTCGGGCACCATGCCCTCCGCCTGGGGAGAGCAGCACGCCCGGGGATCCCGGCAGTCTCCTGCTCTCCTGTCACAAGCCACATCGCCCGGGTGGGTATCAACGCTGTCCGCAACGGAGTCAATGAGGCTCGATTGGTTGCAATGGTGCGCCGATGACAATCTCTCCTGGGCCTCCTGGGCCTTGCCGCCATTGAGCAGTACAGAGGAAGCAGGCGAGGACTCGCGTTCATGGGCGTTATCTGATGACGACCGGCTGTTCTGGCAGGAGCTGGTCTGCCTGGCGGATACTGATACCCGGCGATCAGCCGATGGCGTTCACTGATGTTGCCAGACGTATTCCCGCGACACGCGACTGCACCGCCCGGTGAGTATTGGCTTTGTGACCCAGAGCGCGGTATCAGGAGAGCAGGGTTGACAATCCGGTCAGCTGGCAGGTGTCACAATACGCGTGATCTGTTGTCTGAGTTCCGGTGTTGATGACTCTGGTTTTTCATGACATGCATCCTGTCCGCAAGTTACGCACAAAACCGGCAGGTCACTGCGCGCCGGCAGGCGCTGGCAAGCGTCCCGGTCGTTCACCGGCAAGAAGACGCGTCCGGGGAGCTGCCTCGGTACGCCCTGAAGGTTTTGCCTGTCCGCGCGCGGGGTGTAAGCAAGGGTTCGGTACCCAGGGTGACCGGACAAAAAACTTGCACATCCCTTCGCAAGAACACAACCGTGTCTGTCCTCATGAAGGTTGCGGCTACGCATCCGGGCACCCGGGAAACCTGGCAAAACACGTGCGATGCCACACCGGAGAAAAGCCCTTTGTCTGTTCATATAAAGGCTGTGGGCGTTCGTTCACACAAGCAGGCCATCTGAAGCAGCACGGGTTTTTGCATACTGGAGGAAAGCCCTTTGTCTGTCCATATGAAGGCTGTGGACGTTCGTTTACACAATCAACCCATCTGAAACAACACGGGATTTTGCACACCGGCGCAAAGCCCTTCGTTTGTTCATACGAAGGTTGTGGACGCGCGTTCACACAATCAACCCATCTGAAAAAACACCGGCTTTTGCACACCAGAGAAAAGCTCTTTTCCTGTTCATATAAGGGCTGTGAATATGCGGCCGTGCACACCAGAGAGCTCAAAGAGCACAAGCGCTGCCACCCAGAAAACGGAAGGCAACCCTTTGTCTGCCCACACGAAGGCTGTCGCTATGTGTCTGCAGTACCGAAAAATCTGAAACAACACTTCATCAGTCACGCGGCAGGAAAAGGCTGTATCTGTCCCCGTGAAGGCTGTGGATATTCGTCTGTGTACCCAGCCAATCTGGCAAGACACAGGCGAGCGCACACCGGAGAAAGGCCCTTTGTCTGTTTATATGAAGGCTGTGGCCGCTCGTTCATACAATCACATCATCTGAAACAACACTGGGAGGGGCACCGCACAGCAGGGCCGCTTGTGTGTTTGCGCAAGGCCGGTACGGGCATGTCCGGGCCATCCAGGGGCCGGCATCACAACCGGCTCCGGGAAGGTCCACTTCGCTTCCGGCCTGTTGCAGCTGGCAAGCCGCAGCTGACAACAGCAGCCTACCGACCATCAGGGCCCTGGTCAGCCAAAGGAAAATCCCCCGCGCAGCAGGCTTGCATGGCAGAACCGGACTGTTCAGGCGTTCGGGCACAACAGGACCTGGCGGTGGGCCGCCAGTGCCAGAGCACCGGTGTTGCCAACGACAGTCCCGGTGGCACAACGACAGCAGCGTCCAGCGCGCATCGACTCCTCGACCAGGGTGCCATGCCATCAGAGCGGGAAGAGCAGCTGTTGCTGTGGCGGCCAGTGCCCCCTTCACCTCTGCTGTCAGGCACCCGGCCCCGGCCCGGATGGAGAGCGCCGATGCCCGCAACGGTGATCGGCAACGCCGACTGGTTGGCATGGTGCGCCGATATACACCTCTCCATGCCGTTGCGACCTGTGCAGAGTACAGCGGCGTTTGACCAGGATTGGTGCGCATCACCGCGATCTGCAGATGACAGGCTCTTCTGGCAGGAGTTGATCCAGGTGTCGGATACTGGCCCCGGGTGTTCACCTCTGTGAGTCGGACCCTGGCGGCCGGGCTCAATCCGTCGTTGCGCCGCCAGGCACAACAGCTGACCGGCCTGTCAGCTGTCGGGTGTCACCAAAGGGGCAGACTCTTGTCCACTCTTTTCTGTCTGTCGATCTCTCTGGCTGCCAATGGACGCATTTGCTGTTACAACTTCACACACGAAAGCGGACTCACACAGAAACCCGGAACCTGTTCTTGCGCTGGCAGCGGTGGCCAGTCGCCACCAGCCTGCGCGCAGGAAAAGACGAGCACGGCTTCCTGTCCCCAGTCGTTCAAGGTATTGCGCTGGCCCGCACGAGAGCGGTGAGCCGGGGTTCGGGCACAAGAAAATGCCGATGCCAGGCCCGCATAGCCCCCTGTCCGCCAGGAACAGCGCTGCCCGTCCCCATGAAGGCGATGGACAGGCGCGCGCAAAGTCCGCTCAGCGAAGAACAGCTTTGCGGGGCCGCGCAGGAGCAAAACCCCTGACGTGTCCACACGAAGGTTGCGCCAAACAGTTCCCATACGTGAGCCAGATGAAGGTGCATTGTCGGCTCCATAACAAGGAGCGTCCCTTTGTTTGCGTATACGAAGGCTGTGGACGTTCGTTTACACAAGCCGCGCACCGGAACAGCCATTGGCGAATCCATACCGGAGAAAGACCCTTTGCCTGCTCCTATGACGGCTGTGGACGTTTGTTTACCCAAGCCGTGCTCCTGAAAAACCATTGGTGGGACCATGTCGGAGAAAAACCCTTTGTCTGCTCCTATGACGGCTGTGGACGTTCGTTTGCACAAGCCAGCAACCTGAAAAGTCACAGGCGTGTCCACTCGAGAGAAAAACCCTTTGTCTGTCCGCACGAAGGCTGTGGACGTACAAGCGCAGATTCATCCAGTCTGCGTAGACACCTGCAGGTTCACTCAGGAGAAAAACATTTTTTCTGTCCATGTGAGGGTTGTGGACGTTCGTTCTTCGGTAAAGGCAATCTGAAACAACACTTGCGTGTTCATTCAGGAGAAACGCCCTTCCCCTGTCGATATGAGGGCTGTGGACGCTGGTTCGCAGATTCTGGCAATCTGAGAAAACACTTGCGCATTCACTCCGGAGAAAAGCCCTTTGTCTGTACCTGGGCCGGCTGTGGACGCGCGTTCACACAAGACCGTGACCGGAAACAACACTGGAACGTCCACTCAGGAGAAAAGCCCTTTGTCTGTTCACATAAAGGCTGTGGACGCTCATTCGCACACTCCGTCAATCTGACAGCCCACTTGCGCGTTCACTCCGGAGAAAAACCCTTTGTCTGTTCCCGGGAAGGCTGTGGACATTCGTTCGCACACTCCGCCAATCTGACAGCCCACTTGCGCGTTCACTCCGGCGAAAGACCCTTTGCCTGTTCCCGCCAGGGCTGTGGACGCTCATTCACACAAGCATCCCATCTGAAAACACACGCGCGTGTCCACGCCCGGGACCGGCTGCCTGGCTGTGTGCGTGACAGGCCCGGTGCCACAACGCCAGCAGCCTCCAGAGCAGAACCAGGTTCTGACCGCAACATCATGCCGCCAGCCAGGCCGCAGCAGCGCTGGCAGGGGCCGGAGCTGCCCCCTTCATCCCGGCCTCAAACGGCCTGGTCCGGGGGGCGACAACCGATGGTCACACTCGGGGCTGCTGTTCCCGGTTGGCTGACAGGGCTGGTCGATGAGTTTCTGATCTGGCCGTTGCGACCACAGCAGGATACGCACGCGCCTGACAGCCATAGCGTCGCAGTCCCTCTCAGCGATGACGACGCGGTTTTCTGGCAAGAATTGCTTTCCTGTGCGCGGCCTGGAACCGGGCAGCCAGAATCCTGAGAGGAACTCGACTGGCCGGGTTCGTCCCGCAGCCGGGCTGACAGCCCGGTCAGTGGGCGGCGGTCACACGAGAATATAACCGTTGTCTTACCTTTGGCGGCTGATCACCCAGGCGCCCGGTGGGCTCACTTTCCCCTGTACCTCATGCGGAAAACGGAAACGTTTTCCCGTGCCAGCAGAGGTGGTCAGTCGCCATCAGCTCCCGCAAGGGAAACAATCAATCGGTGTTCTTTTGTCGTGGTCCGCTCAAAAGACTTCGCTGGCCCGCGCGAGGGCTGTGAACAATGATTGCTCGAAAAAAGAACCCTGGTGGAAGGCCCTTGCCCTTTCCCGGAGAGAAAACCTTTGCCGGTTTGGGTGAAGGCGGACAAGACAGGCTGCCTGCGTGCACGCAGCTGACAGCGGGCCTGCGGCTTGGCCCGGGAGCAAAAATCTTTGGGTGTCCACATGAAGGTTGCGCAAAACGGTTTGCACACCCCAGCCATCTGGCAAAACATTTCTGGGTCCACAGCAAAGAAAGGCCCTTTGTCTGCTCATACGAAAGCTGTGGAGCTTTGTTTCTGAACCGGGCTCATCGCAGAAGCCATGTGTCCAGGCATTCCGACGAAAAATCCATTGTCTGTCCTTATGAAGGCTGTGGACGTTCGTTCGCACAATCAGGCTCTGCGTCATACCACCTGCGTGCGGCTCATACCAAAAAGAAACCGTTTGTCTGTCCCCATGATGGTTGTGCATTTTCGTTCGTACAATCAGGCGACCTGAACAGACACTTGCGCATTCACGCAAGAGTAACAACCTTTGTCTGTTTCCACGAAAGCTGTGGACGTTCGTTCCGCAAGCTGGCCGCCCTGATAAAGCACGTGCATAGCCATCCGGAAGCAAAAGGAGAACCAGGAAAGCAATCCCTTGCCTGCTTGTACGGAGGCTGTGGACGTTCGTTTGCAACAGTAGAAAGGCTGACACGACACTTTCGAGCCCACATTCCCTCAAAGCCCCGTGTCTGTTCCTATGAAGGCTGTGGGCGCTTGTTCCCCCAATCAAGTGGCCTGCGCTATCACCTGCGCACTGTTCATACCAAAGGAAAACCCTTTGTCTGTTCGTACGAGGGCTGTGGACGTTCGTTCGCCGTGTCAAGCCATCTGAGACAACACCAGCCTGCCCACGCAAGAAGAAAAACTTTTGTCTGTGTCCATGAGGGTTGCGGCTGGGCGTTTGCGTACTCAGGTGCTTTGAAAAGGCACGTGCGCATCCATACGCGGGAGACGCCCTTTGCCTGCTCATATGAAGGCTGTGGACGTTTGTTCACACAAGCAAACAGCCTGCGGGTACACTTGCGTACCCACACCGGAGAAAAACCCTTCATCTGTCCATGGGAAGGCTGTGGACGTGCGTTCGCAGAGTCAAGTAACAGGACAAAGCACTTGCGCTTTCACTCAGGAAAAAGACCCTTTGTCTGCTCCTGGAAAGGCTGTGGACGCGCGTTTACGGAAGCCGGCACCCTGACAAGACACATGCGTTGCCACACCGGCGAAAACTTCTTTTGCTGTTCTCATGAAGGTTGTGGACGTTCGTTCACAAGGTCATGGGCCCTTCGACAGCACTTGCACCGCTGCACCAAATCGGGCGGCTTTGCAGGATTGCAGGAGGAGCGCATCAGCAGGCCAGCTCTATCGAGCCTTGTGTCCGGGCGCTCGCCCACGCGTGGGACAGGTCCAGGCCGTGTGCAGCGCGCTGCGGTGGCTAGCCTGCGACCGGTGGCAACACCCTGTCCCTCTTCCACTGTAGCGGCGCCCAGGCCTGGGATTGCTGCGAACTTGAACCTGGAAGTTGGGCGGGAAGACCCGGCCTTCGGTGCTGCCAGCGACAGCCGGGGCCGCTCAACGACACCAGTCGCTAGTGCGCGCGCCCTTCCCGACACCGACTGGCGCCAGGTCTCATCAGACCGGTCACAACCGCGATCGCAGCTGCCGTCCGCAATGCGGCCCCTTATGACCGACTGGTTGGCAGCTTGTGTCGATGAATATTTCTCCAGCTTCGGGCTGCCGTTGATCTGTGCATCAGCAGTTGACATGGAGGAACCGGGATCACGTCTCTCGGATGACGACAGGGCCTTCTGGCAGACGTTGATCTCTTCAGCCAATAGTCGAACCACAGAATCAGAACATTGAGTGGACGTCAGTCGCCCGGCTGCCAGCCGGCCCGGTAGCTGACAGGCTTGCCAGCCACCGGGCGTCACGCCAGCGTCAACCGCTGTCCAAGCTTCACTCCAGACTGATTGGGCTTCCAATGGACACATCTCCTCGTACATCTCCTGGTACATCTCCTGGTACATCTCCTGGTACATCTCCTGGTACATCTCCCGGGACATCTCCCGGGACATTTTCCGGGCCACCTCCTGGGACAGGGCGATACAAAAAAGCACGCCCCCGTCGCGCGCCAGCACAGGCTGCCAGGGGCTTGCGCCGCAGGCAAAGAAGACAAAAGCCGTCTGTCTGCGTCCAGGGTCCAGCCAGCGTGCCAGAGTGCTGTGAACCAGGGGGCAGGAAAGAGAGCCCCCGCAAGGCGGGTGTTCGCATCCTGACTGGACGAAAAACCTTTGCTTGTCACTATGAAAACTGTGGATATGCGAGCCGGGGAGTCAGTGGCCTGCGGAAGCACTTGCGTGTCCACACCGGCGAAAAGCCCTTTGTCTGTCCCTGGGAAGGCTGCGGACGGCCGTTCGTACAATCAGACAACATGAAAAGACACTACCGCCTTCACACCGGCGAAAAGCCCTTTGTCTGTTGCTGGGAAGGCTGCGGACGGTCGTTCGTACAATCAGACAACCTGAAAAGACACTAGCGCCTTCACACCGGCGAAAAGCCCTTTGTCTGTTGCTGGAAAGGCTGCGGACGGTCGTTCGTACAATCAGGTCACCTGAAAAGACACTGGCGCCGCCACACCGGAGAAAGACCTTTTGCCTGTTCCCGGGACGGCTGCGGATGCGCGTTCATACAACACGACCAGCTGAAAAGACACGAGTGCGGCCTCCACGGAGGAAAAGCCTATGTCTGTCCCCGGGAAGGCTGCGGACGGTCGTTTATACAATTGAGTACCCTGAAAGACCACTGGAATATCCACACCGGAGCAAGACCCTTTGTCTGTTTTTACGAAGGCTGTGGACGTGCGTTCGCACAATCAAAAACGCGGACACAACATTTGCGCACTGCTCACTCAGGAGAAACATGCTTTGTCTGTCCTCACGAAGGCTGTGACCGTTCGTTCACAAGCGCAGGTATCCTCAGATGCCACTTGCGTCTCCACTCGAAAGAAAAACCCTTTTGCTGTCCTTATGAGGGCTGTGAGCAGGGATTCATACAAACATACGCTCTGACATATCACTGCCGTGTTGTTCACTCAGGAGAAAAAACCTTTGTCTGTCCTCATGAAGACTGTGAACGCGCGTTCATACAATCAAGCGCCCTGACATATCACTGGCGTGCTGTTCACTCAGGCGAAAAGCCCTTTGTCTGTCCTCATGAAGGCTGTGAGCGCGCGTTCATACAATCAAGCGGCCTGACATCTCATATGCGTGCTGTTCACTCCGGAGAACGCCCCTTTATCTGTCATCATGAAGGCTGTGAGCAGGCGTTCATACAATCAAGCACCCTGAAATATCACTGGCGTGCTGCTCACTCAGGAGGCAAAGCCCTTGTCTGTCCTCACAAAGGTTGTCCCTGCGCGTTCATACAAGCACGAGCCCTGTCATATCACTTGCGTGCTGTTCACTCAGGAGGGCAATCCTTTGTCTGTCCTCATGAAGGCTGCAGACGTTCGTTCGCAGGATCGGGCCCTCTCGCCCGCCACTTGCACTTCTGCTTCCCCGGTGGCTTTGCGCATTTGTTCACAGACGGTAGAAAAAGGTCTGTGTCATCACGGGACCAGTCCGGCGGCGCTCTCACCCGGGGGCACAATCCGCCCGGTTTCCAGCGCGCTGAAGCGGGTCACCAGCTGCCGGATCAAAAACAGTATGGTTCCTGCGCTGCTGCGGTGGCCCGTCGTCAGGTTCAGGCGGATCTGCGGCCGGAGGTGGGACTGGAATACCAGAACACCGGTTTTTCCAGCGACAGCTCCTGTTCCACAACGACTCTGGCCTCCAGAGTCTATGGGCCTTGCGACGGGAGCCAGGTCTCATCAGACCGGGCACAACAGCGATCGCAGCGGCCGAACCTGCCTTCTTCACCTCTGACACAAGTCGCCCGGTTCGGGTGGGGACAGTCGCCGTCTGCAACGCAGATTCCTACGCCCGCCTGGTTAGCAGGCTGTGTCGATGACTATTTCTCCGGGGGCGGGCTGCCATTGATGCCTACACAGGCAGCTGACCTGGATGTTGTGGCACCCGTTCTTACGGATGACGACAAGATGTTCTGGCAGGAGTTGATTTATTCGGCGACTGGCGACGGGTGAATCCCGTTGCCCGGCGTGTTGATTCCATTGTCGTTGCACAACCCAGGCCCAATGCCTTGTGGTTGGAACGCACCGACTGACCAGTCGGTCAGCTGCCGGGCGTCACCCAAGCGTGCGTTTGTTGTCCAGGCTTGCCTGTCGATCATCCAGGCCTCCCATGGACAGAGTGACTGTTACAGGCTCACACAGAAAATCGGAAGTGTTGCTCGCGTCAGCAAAGGCGGCCGGAGGCCATGACAATGGTTTCGCCAGCACGCCTGCTGGCTGTGCAAAGGCGTTCAGGAAACAGGTGCCCCTATGCAAGGCGTTAACACCCACAGCAGAGAAAGACGCTTTGTCTGTCTGCGTGAAGGCTGTGGAAGTTCGTTTCCACGATCAAGCCACCTGAAACAACACTTGCGTGTGCATACGGGGGAAAAACCCTTTGTCTGTCCAAGGGAAGCTTGTGGACAAGCGTTCAAACAATTAAGTGAGTTGATAACACACAGGCGCCGCCACTCAGGAGAAAAACCCTATGTCTGTCGTTGGGAAGGCTGCGGATATGCGTCCGTAACCTCAGGCAATCTGAAACAACACTTGCGAGTGCATAAGGGCGAAAAGCCCTTTGTCTGTCCTTGGGAAAACTGTGGATATGTGTCCGGACGATCAGACCACCTGAAACAACACTTGCGTTTCCATTCAGGAGAAAAGCCCTTTGTGTGTCCCTGGGAAGGCTGTGGATATGCCTGCGCGACATCAGGCAATCTGAGAATACACGTGCGCGGGCACGCAGAAAAACCCTGTGCGTGTCCTTGGGAAGGCTGTGGACAAGCGTTCAGAAAATCACGCGAATTGACAAGACACTTGTGCCTGCACAGAGGAGAAAGGCCCTTTGTCTGTCATTGGGAAGGCTGTGGACGTGCGTTCGTACGATCAGACCACTTGCAAAAGCACTGGCGCCTCCACACAGGAGAAAGGCCCTTTGTCTGTCACTGGGAAGGCTGTGGACGTGCGTTCGTACAATCAAACCACTTGCAAAAGCACTGGCGCCTCCACTCAGGAGAAAAACCTTTTGTCTGTTTCCGGGAAGGCTGTGGACGTGCGTTCGTACAATCAAGCGCTCTGACATACCACTGGCGCAGTGTACACGCAGGAGAAAAGCCGCTTGTCTGTTCTCAAGCAGGCGGTGGACGTGCGTCCGGACGGTCAGGTTCCCTTGCTCGTGCGAAAAGTCCATCCTGTTTCCAGAACCTTGAAGCGGGCAAGCTGCGGCCGGTCACAATGCAATATCCTCCTTCGACGGTTTCCCCTGCAGCGGCGGCTCTTCTCAGCAGTGGGGCGGACCTGAACCTGGAGCTTGGCTGGCAACGCCAGAGCGCCGGTGTTTCCAGCGACAGCCCCCGCGCTGGCGCGACAGTATCCTCCGGCGTCTGTGAGCGTTTCGACCGGGGCCAGGTCCCTTCAGACAGGGAAAAACAGCGATCGCCGGGGCTGAACCTGTCTCCTGCATCGCCGTCACCAGCCGCGCAGCTTGAGTGGGAGCAGTCGCCGTCCGCAACGGGGGGAATGTCCGACTGGTTAACATGGAGCACTGATCACAATCTTTTCGAAGACTGGCTGCCATTGTGCAGTCGCAGTGTATCTGAGCTGGAGGCCCCGTCATCACTGTTCATGGATGACGAGAGGGCCTTCTGGCAGGCGTTGCTATCTTCGGCGCCTGGCGAACAGTAAAGCCGGGCACTCAGCGCCTTGACCCCCTTTGCGGTGCAGGACTCAGGCCCGAAGCCGTGCGGCGGGGCAGCACAGCTGACCGGCCTGTCAGCTGCCGGATGTCACACAAACGAGGAGCTGTTGTCCAAGCCTGACTGTTATCATTCAGGCTTCCCATGGACACATTTCCCGTCACCGGCTCACACAGAAAATCGAAACCGCGCCGCGCGCCAGCAGCGGCGGCCGCTGGCCTGGGCCTCCCACGCAAAAAGGCCCGGCCCCCTGTCCGCATCCAGGCCAAAGGTGTCGCCAGCGCGCCGGCTGGTTGTCAACAAAAACGCAGGAAAAAGAGTGCCCCGCTGCCAGGTCTTCGTACTCGCACCGGGGCAAAACGCTTTGTCTGTCCCTGGCAAGACTGTGGATATGCGTGCGGACGACCAGCCGACCTGAAAAAACACCTGCGTGTGCATAAGGGAGAAAAGCCCTTTGTCTGTCCCAGGCAAAACTGTGGATATGCGTTCGCGGTATCAAGCAACCTGATAGCCCACGTGCGTGTCCACTCAGGAGAAAAGCCCTTTGTCTGTTCATGGGAAGGCTGTGGAAAAGCGTTCAGGCAATCCGGTGAGTTGACAACACACCGGCGTCGCCACACCAGAGAAAACGACTTTGTTTGTCCCTGGGAAGGCTGTGGAATTTCGTGTGCACGCTCAACCTCCCTGACAGAACACTTGCGTGTGCATACGGGGCAAAAACCCTTTGTCTGTCCCTGGGAAGGCTGTGGACAAGCGTTCAAGCAAGCAGGTGGGTTGACAACACACAGGCGTCGTCACACCGGAGAAAAACCCTTTTGCTGTGCCTGGGAAGGCTGTGGACGTTCGTTTGCACGATCAGACACCCTGACAGCCCACTGGCGGGTTTTACACTCAGGAGCAAAGCCCTTTGTCTGTCCCTATGCAAACTGTGGCTATGCGTCCGGACGATCAGACCTCCTGAAAAGACACCTGGGTTTTCACTCAGGAGAAAAATCCTTTGGCAGTCCAGGAGAAAAACCCGTTGACTGTCCTTATGAAAACTGTGGCTATGCGTCCGTACGATCAGACCTCCTGACAAGACACTTGCGTATCCATTCAGGAAAAAAACCCTTTGACTGTCCCTGGGACGGCTGCGGCTATGCGTGCGCAACATCAGGCAGGCTGAGAGCGCACTTGCGCGTCCACTCAGGAAAAAGACCCTTTGACTGTCCCAGGGAAGGCTGCGGCTATGCGTCCGCAACATCAGGCAATCTGAGAGTGCACTTGCGCGTCCACTCAGGAGAAAAACCCTTTCTCTGTTTTCATGAAGGCTGCGGATATTCGTTCGCACAATCAGGTTCCCTTGCTCGTCATGTGCGCCGCTGCGCCACAGCAGGTTCTGTTGTGCGTTTGCGCAAGGACTGCACGTCATCAGGGGCCAGCTCCGGGCGCGCTCGTACGCGTGCGAACAGTCCGTCCTGTTTCCGGAATCGTGAAGCTGGCAAGCCGCTGCCGGTCACAACGCAGCCTCCTCCTTTGACTGTTTCCACTACAGCGGCGGCGCGTCTCAGCAGTGAGGCGGACCTGAACCTTGCGCCTGACTGGCAACGCCAGAGCACCGGTGTTTCCAGCGACAGCCCCCGCTCTGGCGCGACAGTATTCTCCGGCGTCTGTGAGCGTTTCGACCGGGAGCAGGTCCCTTCAGACCGGCAAGAGCCGGGATCGCCAGGGCTGAACCTGTCCCCGGCGCCAACGCCAGCAGTCGCACAGCTTGAGTGGGAACAGTGGTCGTCCGCAACGGGGGGAATGTCCGACTGGATACCATGGAGTACTGATCACAATCTCTTCGAAGGCTGGCCACCATTGTGCAGTAGCAGTGTATCTGACCTGGAGGCCCCGTCATCACTTCTCGCGGATGACGACAAGGCCTTCTGGCAGGCGTTGATCTCTCCGGCGCATGGTGAACAGTAAAGCCGGGCACTCAGCACTTTGGCTCTGTTATTCGGTGCAGGACTCAGGCCCGAAGCCGTGCGGCGGGGCAGCATAGCTGACCGGCCTGTCTGCGGTCGGGGCCACACCGGCGTACAACTGTTGTCCAAGCCTGACTGTTGATCATCAAGGCTTCCCATGGACACATCTCCCGTCACAAGGTCAGGCAGAAAACCGGAACTGTTGCCCGCGCCAGAGCCAGCGGTCGGCGGCCTGGGCCTCCCACGAAAAAAGGCCCGGCCCCCTGTCCGCATCCAGGCCAAGGCGGTCGCCAGCGCGCTGGCTGGTTATCAACAAGAGCTCAGAAAAAAGAGGGCCTTGATGCCAGACATTCGTACAGGCACCAAGACCAAACGCCTGGTCTGTCTGCATGAAGGCTGTGGGCGTTCGTTGCCGCGATCAGGCATGCTGACAGCCCACCGGCGGACTGCACACTCAGGAGCAAAACCCTTTGTCTGTCCCCGGGAAGGCTGCGGCTATGCGTCCGCAGCATCAGGCGACCTGAAAAAACACTGGCGCGTCCACTCAGGAGTAAAGCCCTTTGTCTGTCCCCGGGAAGGCTGCGGCTATGCGTCCGCAGCAGCAGGCGACCTGAAAAAACACTGGCGCGTCCACTCAGGAGTAAAGTCTTTTGTCTGTCCCCGGGAAGGCTGCGGCTATGCGTCCGCAGCAGCAGGCGACCTGAAAAAACACTGGCGCGTCCACTCAGGAGTAAAGTCTTTTGTCTGTCCCCGGGAAGGCTGCGGCTACGCGTCCGCAGCATCAGGCGACCTGAAAAAACACTGGCGCGTCCACTCAGGAGAAAAACCCTTTGTCTGTCCCTGGGAAAACTGTGGATATGCGTCCGGACGATCAGACCTTCTGACAAGACACTTGTGCTTCCACTCAGGAGAAAAACCCTTTGAGTGTTCCTGGGAAGGCTGCGGATATGCGTCCACAGCATCAGGCGACCTGAAAAAACACTGGCGCATCCACTCCGGAGAAAAACCCTTTGTCTGTCCCTGGGAAAACTGTAGATATGCGTTCAAACAATCAAACGACTTGACAAGACACTTGCGCGTCCATTCAGGAGAAAAGTGCTTTGTCTGTCCCCGGGGAAACTGTGGCTATACATCCGGACGATCAGGCACCCTGAAACGACACCTGCGTGTCCACGCACGAGAAAAACCCTTTGGCTGTTCTCATGCAGGCGGTGGACGTGCATCTGGAGGCTCAGGTTCCCGTTCTCGTCATGTGCGCAGCGGCGCCAACGCAGGTTCTTTGGTGCGTTTGGGAAGGGGCAGCACCAGCACAGGTGCCAGGTCCGGGCACTCGCGTACGCGTGCGAACAGTGCGTCCTGTTTCCAGAACCTTGAAGCTGGCAAGCCGCTGCCGGTCACAATGCAGCATCCTCCTTCGACGGTTTCCACTACAGCGGCGGCCCGTCTCAACGCCGGGACGGACCTGCACCTTGCGCCTGGTCAGCAACGCCAGAGCACCGCTGTTTGCAGCGATAGCCCCCGCTCCAGGGCGACAGTATCCTCCGGCGCCTGTGAGCGTTTCGACCAGGAGCCGGTCCCTTCAGACAGGCACAAGCTGCGATCGCCGGGGCTGAACCTGTCCTCGGCTGCGTCGCCACCAGCCGCGCAGTTTGAGTGGGTGCTGTCGTCGGCCGCAACGGGGGGAATGTCCGACTGGTTACCATGGGACACTGATCACAATCTCTTCGAAGACTGGCCGGCATTGTGCAGTCGCAGTGTATCTGAGCTGGAGCTTGGGTCATCAGGTCTCACGGATGACGACAAGGCCTTCTGGCGGGCGTTGCTCTCGCCGGCGCATGGCGCACAGTAAAGCCGGGCACTCCCTGGCTCCATTTTCAGTGCAGGACTCAGGCTCGAAGCCGTGCGGCGGGGGAGCATGGCTGACCGGCCTGTCAGCGGTCGGGTGTCACCCAGGCGTGCAGCTGTTGTCCAAGCCTGACTGTTCATCATCAAGGCTTCCCATGGACA
>MPMQ01000151.1 GCA_002238585.1 Kistimonas sp. bin40
AAGTGCTGCCATTGGGAATCGACTTCCCGCCCCATTTGACGTAGTGGGTGGGCCCCTGTACCTCCAGGTAATACAGGCGCTTCGTTCCGTCTTGTGCCTTGTGTTCTACCGTCATATCCACCGGGGGCAGCTGTGCATCGTGCACTGACAAACCCTGTTCTTCCTGAACTCTCAATGCCGCCTGAGAACGGAGCAGCCCGGCAAGTCTGTGCTGGATTCTGGACGGACAGCCCTCGGCATAGCCAGACGCGTCGAGCGATAAATCAGCGCCCAGATCGAGCCCGGCTGTGTGTTGTAGAAACTGAAGCACCAAGCCTGCCTGGTTTCGGATCCTCCCGGCCAACTGCCCGTCACTCGACGCGGCATCGACGTAGATTCTGCGAACAAGACGGCTCAGCGTCCCGGCCAGCTGCTGTCCTTCCTTGTCAAGAGAGCCAGTATCAAGCTGCCTGGCAATGGCTACTGTCAGAGCCCAGGCCAGGAGACTCTTATCTTGCTCACCAAGATCGATCCCTTCAAGCGATGCGAAGAAGTCTTCAAACAATGCCGGGCACTCCTGGGTAATCACTCCCATATTGGCCAGTGCCCACAGGCTGTTAGCGACGTTCTGGGCATTGAAATCCGCTGCCCTCCCCGGGATTGTCTTCAACAGCTCCTTCACCCGCATTTCCAGCTCGTCAGGCTGCACCTGGTTTTCGACCAGCTTGGCCAGTGCCCACAGGCTGTTACTGATCTCCTGGGCTTTGAAATCCTGGGCCCGCCCCGCAATTCTCTTCAGCAGCGCATTGAATCCTGCTTCCAGCCCGTCAGGCCGTACCTGGTTTTCGACCAGCTTGCCCAGTGCCCACAGGCTGTTAGCGATGCTCTGGGCACTGAAATCCTTGGCTCGCCCCGGAATTCTCTTCAGCAGCTCATTGAGTTCCACTTCCGGCCTGCCAGACCACACCTGGTATTCAACCAGCTTGGCCAGGGCCCACAGGCTGTTACTGAGCTCCTGGGTTTTGAAATCCCTGGCCTGCCCCGGAATGCTCTTCAGCAGCTCATTGAGCCCCCCTTCCAGCCCCTCAGGCTGCACCTGGTTTTCGACCAGCTTGGCCAGTGCCCACAGGCTGTTACTTATACTCTGGGCATCGAACTCCTTGGCCCGCCCCGAAATTTTCTTCAGCAACCCACTGAGCCCCTCTCCCAGCCCGGCAGGCTGCACCTGGTTTTCGACCAGCTTGCCCAGTGCCCATAGACTGTTACTGATATTCTGAGGATTGAAATCCTTGGCCCGCTCCGCAATCGTCTTCAGCAGCTCATTGAGTCCCTCTTCCAGCCCGTCAGGCCGTACCTGGTTTTCGACCAGCTTGCCCAGTGCCCACAGGCTGTTACTGATCTCCTGGGCTTTGAAATACTCAGCCTGCCTCGGTATTTCATTCACCAGTCTGGTCACCACCGTTTCCAGCCTGTCAGGCTGCACCTGCTTTTCGACCAGCCTGGCCAGTGCCCACAGGCTGTTGCCGATATCCTGGGTCTTGAAATACACAGCCTGCTCCAGTATTTCATTCACCAGCTTGGTCACCACCTTTTTCAGCCCGTCAGGCTGCACCTGGTTTTCGGCCAGCCTGGCCAGTGCCCACAGGCTGTTACTGATATTCTGAGTATTGAAATCCTTGGTCCGCCCTGGAATTCTGTTCAGCAGCGCATTGAGTCCCTCTTCCAGCTCGTCAGGCTTCACCTGGTTTTCGACCAGCCTGGCCAGTGCCCATAGGCTGTTGCTGATATCCTGGGCTTTGAAATACCCAGTCGGCTTCGCAACTCTCTTCAGCAGTGCATCAAGTCCCACTTCCAGCTCGTCAGGCTGCACCTGGTTGCCGACCAACCTGGCCAGTCCCCACAGGCTGTTGCTGATATTCTGGACTTCGAAATACTCAACCTGCCCCGGTATTTTATTCACCAGGCAGGTCACCGCCGTTTCCACCCCGTCAGGCTTCACCTGGTTTTCGACCAGCTTGGCCAATCCCCACAGGCTGTTGCTGATGTTCTGAGCTTTGAAATACGCAGCCTGCCCCTGTATTTCATTCATCAGTCTGGTCACCACCGTTTCCAGCCCGGCAGGCTGCACACCCCGTTCTGCCAGTTTGCCAAGTCCCCACAAAATCGCAGCGATGTTCGCTGC
>MPMQ01000152.1 GCA_002238585.1 Kistimonas sp. bin40
CAATCTTCCGAAGTCTGCAGTCTCCTGCTACAAAGTCGGCGGTCCGAGCCTGGAGAGCCGATATCGCCTGTTTTCGATGTTGGAGGTGGAGTGTCGCAGGTGGAGTTTTCCATGTGAAGGGTTCTGCTCTTGCAAGTTCAGAAGCAGACTTGTGTTCGTGAAGAAGTACACAGGCTTCTGAAAAAAAATCGGTGGTCGCCAAAGTATCAGGCGCAGCCGTTTCCGGGGCTGAGATTGCGGGCCAGGGGCGAGCTGTGCTGTTTTGATACCATGGGTGCAGGAGTGGGGTGCAGAAGTGGCCCCTTCTTCGGGAAAAAGCTGGCAGTCTTCCGAAAAAGACACCCCCCCGACGAAGGAGCAGTGCGCACCTGAGGAGTACGCACTGCCGGTCTTTGTATCGCAGGAAAAAGGTCCTGCATTCCTGGGTTGTTCCGTCTGAGCGTTTTGTGTCTTCAGCCAACAGAGCCCATCCATGGACGACGACACTCAACGTTCAGGCCCGTCCCCGTCCCTCACGTGGGGGCTCTCGTGCCAGTTCCAGGAGCAGTGCATGGCGTTGTATGACAGGCTGTCAGTAACACACATGGCTCCGTCAGGACGCAACGTACTTGACTTCCACTTTAACAGGCTGGCCCTGGGCGTCACGGAACTTGCATGTACAGGTGTCGTCCGAAGATCCATCCCAAAGGTCAGTCAACTCATTGCAGTCAGCCTGAGATATTTTTGATTCTTCTGATGCGCCGTCCTTTCCGCATGTATGGGTGATGCGCTGCATATTCACCCATTGTTCTTTGACCCTGTAGCCCAACCCCTCCCGCGCTGCATTAAGAAGGAGTCCTCTATCATAATCAGCCATCCACGTAAAAAGGCCCCCTAGTCCTTTCTGGCGTACGTACTGGCCTTTGAGAAAGACTGTTCTGGGCGTATCAAGGGAAATAAAGAACTTTGTTTCGGGGCTGTAGATGAAGTCGGCGTTACTCTTCCGGTCGGTGTAGAGGGCGTAGCCTGTTCCCTGAATATATTTCTCTTCTATTGCAAGTCCGTTGTCAGTGTTGAGGAACCTGTGCAGTACGTCATACCACTCCGTGGTTCCTGCTTCCCACGAGCCACCTGGTGTCGATTCGGAATCGAAGGTCCCGGTCAAGGGGCTGTAGCCAGTTATGTTAGCCCCTGCCGCATTTCGCGTGTAGGAGGCATAGCCCAAATGAATTCTGCCGGCCGGAACCCCTACCTCGTCGATCAGATAATCAACCGCCTGTTTTGATGCGATGATGGAATCTGTCTCAGAGCTCAGGTTGCTATGATGGGCCAGTTCCGGGCTCCAGCTATAGCCAAAGAAGTCATACGCCATCAGGTGGATAGCATCTACACCGGCTTTAATGACTTCACCGATTTTCGCAGCCTTGAGTTTTTCCTTGTGGGCAGGAGCCGCCATGGCAATTTTCACATCACTTTTTCCGTTGTTCCAGAGCTCAGCCTTGAGCTCTCTAATCAGATCGGCAAAGTTTGCCCCGTCTTCGGGAGTGAACCGGTTTCCTGCGCCCAGAGAACCTGGGTATTCCCAATCAATATCAATCTGCTTGATGAAGGGGAAGGCGTTCAGTAGTCGGGTGATGCTTTTTATAAAGATCTGCCTGTTCTGTTCGTCCTCTGCCATCTTGCTGAACAAGCCGGACATGCTCCAGCCACCGATGCTCAGGGCTACAGTTTTTGACTTGTCCTCGGCAAACGTCTTGGCAAAGCCCATCAGTCCCTTGTAGCCTGACTGTTGTTGGCTGCCTAGCCAAGCCCAGAAGGTTGGGCCTGTTGTCGGTTTCGTCTGACCCGGGGAAATGGCTGTGGCGAGATCTCCCCACCAATCGGAAGTCAGCACCTGATACTTCCCGACTTTTCCGAGAAAGTCCACGTCGATGGGCTTGCCTTCCGACTCTCTGGGCAGGTTTACATCGCCCTCGCTCTTGCCAATGCATATACCCTGCATGGCAACGAATTTGTCACCACAAAGTCCTGCAAAGGACAGCACTAATTTATCGTAGTATTTGGCGAAGTCTGCTGGCCTCACATTGCGACCGTACTGGCCCCAGTTGGACACATAGGCAGATACGGGAGGGAG
>MPMQ01000030.1 GCA_002238585.1 Kistimonas sp. bin40
TGGAAGTACGGGCCATAGAAAAGAGCCTGGTAGCCCAGCGGGAAGAAACCCTGGCACTCATTGCCGCCACGGACGCGCAAACCAAAGAGCAGATTGCCGCCACCAAAGAGCAGATTGCCGCCACCAAAGAGCAGATTGCCGCCAATAGAGAAGAATCCAAAGAAGCCCTGCACAAAATGGAGATGAGCTTGGTAAGGGTGGAGATGAGCATGGTAAGGGCCGTTGCAGATGTGCGCTGTGAAATGCGCTCCATAGGCCGTCAATATTGGATAACCCTCGCAGCCTTGTTGACCAGCATCTGCATCGCGGTGGCGTGCAACCTACCCGGGCACTGGAAAAACTGGAAAAACTTATCGCAGGCCCAACACGGCCCTTACCGCGCTGTCCAGCGGCCGACTGGTCGGCTTGCTCGGGCAGAGGCAGAGTGTCCAGTCTGCTGGTTGCGGCAGCATACAATGGTCGCACGCCAGCAAGTCCAGAGCGCACACTGATTGTTGACGCCAGCTAGAGCGACCCTCATTTCATCGGCCTGGTTTTACAGTGCATCACCATGTAACAGCGCAAGGAACCGACGACCAATTCACTGTACTTATGGCAAAAGAAGCCCAGAAAAGCTTCCCGGCCATGAACCAGACCAGCTATGACAAGGGTAAGAAACAGTGTTAGTACACTGCGATAATCTACTTTTACCCGCTACAACCTCATGCTATGGCGACCAGCCGTCGCTTGGCAAACATGGGACTGCTCCCGCTGTAACCTGCGCATAACCGGGATTTTGACGCCTCCGTAAATTTAGATGGATATGGTCGAGACAGGTTACAGCTCGAGCTTAAACCCTACACAAGCGGGCGTAAGATGCGCTTCGGCACGCGGCTGTGTTGACGGTGTAGATAAACCCAGACAATCTGCGATCGTCGCAGGTTTTTAGTAACGGCTTATGAGGCCCCGAAGACCTTGCGGAGCTGGAGATTTTCCTGCCGTTAACACCTGGAGCGCGCCCTGCTTGCCAATAGAGGGATACTGCAGCGAGAACGGCTGCTGACGCGGGCATCTTTGTTGCAGAAAAAACAACACGTCTCCCATACGGATGATGCAGGGCCCCCACTGCGCCAGCTTGCCGACCGTTTTGAGGACAGACCCTCAAGACTGATAGCCAATCACTGGCGCCGCTACGAAACCTGTTGCCGGGAAAGTTCTGGGCTTACAATCGCGCGCCTTGCCGAATATGCGAACAATGACGTGTTTTGCATGTGAAGCACCAGGTACGATTCAGGATTTTTTTATGAAGACACACAGCAGTAGCGTACACAACGGCGGAGGGCTGTCAGTTCCACAGATCACTGATTCTCCCCTGGATTCAAGTATCACCGGTTCCCGCCAGGCCACTGCTGTTCCCCTGAATGGGAGCGTCGCCGGTTCCCGACAGGCATTGTCGGCACAGACTGTCAGTGTTTCCAATGTCAACAACCAGGAGGTGGCTCGCGCCCCAGTAAGGGGGAGGGCAAAGTACCCTGGCATGGAATCTGGCAAAGTGTTTTTCTCCCATTGGCGTTGGCGTCGACACCAGCCCGTCCCTACTGGGGAAAAAAAGTTTGTTTGTCCGGATAAAGGCTGTGGAAAAAGGTTCTTGTTTCCAGGCCATCTGGCCAACCACCAGCGCAGCCATACAGGGAACCTGCCTTATGTTTGTCCGGATGAAGGCTGTGAAAAAAGGTTCTTGTTTCCAGGCCATCTGGCCAACCACCAGCGTAGCCATACAGGGGACCGACCTTATGTTTGTCCGGATGAAAGCTGTGGAAAAAGGTTCTTGTTTCCAGGCCATCTGGCACAACACCGGTCCGCCCATTCGCGCACAAAAAATTTCGTTTGTCCGGATGAAGGCTGTGGAAAAAGATATGCGTACTTAGCCAGGCTGCGCCTACACCAGCGCAGCCATACAGGGAACCTGCCTTATGTTTGTCCGGATGACGAAAAGCAGGCAGCTCGAACCTCGGGCGTGCGCACTCACCAAGCTGCCGATAAAGCCCCAAACGCCCCTTTATGGCGAGGCTGGACTTGAAGAAAGTGCAAAAAATTTCTCTGCCCGTGTGAGCCAGTTGCCGGTCATAACAGCAACTGCTCCAGATCAGAAAAGTGGATCAATCCAGTCAGGCAAGGCAGGTTCGGCCTCCCTTGCCGGCTCAGACACGGGCCGGGGGGTGTCGGCGACAGCGGGTAGTAGCACAGGCGACTGCCCCGTATTTGGCTGACTCTACGCATCTTCGGATTCAAGCTGCTGGATCATTGTATTCAGAGGAGCTTGTGCAAACGAGAAGAACGAATAACCGAAAGAACAGGCGCAAGATCCGTTCACAGAAGACCGCTTGCTGACGTTATTGGTTTGAGGAAACTCAGACACCAGCAAACGAATTTCTTTTCTCCCTGTCATTCTCCCTGTCATTCTCCCTGTCATTCTCCTTGACATAACTGACGCGGCACAATGATCGCAATGACTTTGCATAACTCATCAATGCATCAGAGAAAATTGAAAGGAGAACGCGAACCATTGATTTGAAAAACATCAAGAAAATCACTGAAGGATACTACAGCGAGAACGGCTGCTGACGGGAACATTTTTTGTTGCAGAAAAAAACCAGTACGCCTCCCCAGCCGATGATGCAGGGCCCCACTGCGCCAGCTTGCCGCCCGTTTTGGGGACAGACCCCCAAGACTGATAGCCAATCACTGATGCCGCAAGGAGGCGAGCCGACTTCAACTCAGCGAAAACAGCCACTCTGCCAAGGTCCTGTTCCATGGCGATTCTGAGCATAATTCAATCGGGTTTGCGATGCTACGGAACCTGTTGCCCCTACAAAGTTCCGGGCTTACAATCGCGCACCTTGCAGGATATGCACGCAACAACGTGTTTCATATGTGAAGCACTGCGCACTCACTCCGGATTTTTTTATGAAGATACAAAGCAGTAGTGTACACAACGGCGGGGGGCTGTCAGCCCCACAGATCACTGATTCGCCCCCGGATTTTAGTGTCGCCCGTTTTCGACAAGGCACTGCTCTTCACCTGGATTTAAGTGTCGCCGGTTCTCGACAGGCCACTGCTGTTCCCCTGGATTTAAGTGTCGCCGGTTCCCGACAGGCATTGGCGGCACAGACTGTCAGTGTTTCCAATGTCAACAACCAGGAGGTGCCGCGCGCCCCTGCAAGAAGGGACAAAACATACCCTTGCATAGAATGTGGCAAAACGTTTTTCACCCGGTGGGAGATGGTCCGACACCAGCCTGTCCATACGAGGGAAAAAAGTTTTGTTTGTCCGAACGAAGGCTGTGGAAAAAAGTACTCGTACCCAAGCAATCTACTTCAACACCAGCGCATTCATACTGGAAAACAATCTTATGTTTGTCCGGATAAAGGCTGTGGAAAAAAGTACTTGCACTCAAACAATCTACGCCGACACCAGCGCATGCATACAGGGAACCAACCTCATGCTTGTCCGGATGAAAGCTGTGGAAAAAGGTTCTCATTCCCAAGCCTGCTGGCAGCACACCTGCCCGTCCATATGCGGACAAAAAATTTTGTTTGTCCGCATAACGGCTGTACGAAAAAGTACGCACACCAACTCAGTCTCACGAGACACCTGAGCACCCATAGCGGCTCCTCCCCTTTCTCTTGCGCGGATGACGGAAAGCAGTCTGCTGCAACCTCGGGCGTGCGCACTCACCAAGCTGCCGATAAAGCCCCAACCGCCCCTTTATAGCAAGGCTGGACTTACAGCAAGTGCAAAAAAAATCCTCTGCCCATGTGCGTCTGTTGCCGG
This sequence comes from Kistimonas sp. bin40, assembly GCA_002238585.1. Taxonomy (GTDB): domain Bacteria; phylum Pseudomonadota; class Gammaproteobacteria; order Pseudomonadales; family Endozoicomonadaceae; genus Sansalvadorimonas. The sequence goes on from MPMQ01000030.1 coordinate 3,814, forward strand.
TCATAACAGCAACTGCCCCAGATCAGAAAAACGGCTCAATCAAGTCAGGCCAGACTGGCTCGGCAGCCGGCGCCGGCTCGGACTCTGGCCGGGGGAGTTTGGTCGGCGACAGATGGTAGTAAAATAGCCGGCTGCCCATGCGAAACCCCTTGCACTCGCTGCTCCCCTCCCATACCGGCCTGCGGTAATACACGGCCATCACCAGCCGGGTAGCATCCGGTGTAAACAGCACTTTCTCCACCCGGCTGCCCTGCTGCAGAGTGACACTCCACTTGCACCCATAGCCCCCTGCGCTGACAGGCCCCCAGATGCGAACGCGGTCCGGACCCTCAGGACAACCGCTTGTCACGCACAGGCAATGGAAACCATCCGGAGAAAAAACAAAAGGCACTGCGGTATGACGCGCGGTATTGTTTATCCTCAACAGCGCCTGCCAACTCGGGTAGCGCCCCCACAGGGTGACGACCCGGTCAGCTCCTGCCGCAAGATAGCAACTGCTGGCACTAAACTGCAGAGACGACACCAGTCCACAGGGGACCTGCTCCTTGTGTTCCTCTTCACTCCTCAACACAGTTCCTTGCCACCAGGCTCCAGGCCCGCTGACCGGTACAACAAACACGGCCCGGCGATCCTCACTGTAGTGGGGACATGCCATCAGCTCGGCATCAGGACTGAACGCCACCGCAAGCCTGTCGCCGGTCTGAATCCCGGTACTCAAGCCCTGGAACTGTCTGCCGCCCAATTGCCTCACGGGCGTCCACCGCACCTCCTGCTCTGACACTTCTTGCAGCCGATAAAACAGAAGCTCGACAGGCGCAACAAAGCCTTGATCACTGTCGCAACAACAGCCCAGCACCAGCATACGGCTCTGCGTATCGAAAACAGGCTGTCCCCACAGCGGGTCGGTAGTACGCATCTCCCCTGTCCTCTGCCAGGCGCGTCCCAACCGGGTCCAGATACCCAGATCATGTTCAAACCCAAACACAAAATGACGACCATCATCACTGAACTGCATGAGAACCCGATCAGGATCGTACGTATCCACATCATCCAGAACGCCGGCACCCAGGGGATCAAGCAGGTTCAACTCTGGCGTCAGGTCCCAGTCACCGCGCGCCTCTTCGCAATGAATCCGTACAGTCACACGCCACATCTCGTGCATCACAGCCAGGCGTTTCCCATCCGGACTGAGCACTGACTTGCGTATCCGCAGCCCGAACAAGAGCCTGGCCGGGCCGGGCTCTATATACCAGCCCCCCTCAGGATGCGGTTGCCAGACTTGCACCATCCCATTCCCGTACAAGACCCGCAGCTTGCCGCCGTCTGAACTGAACTGGAACCGGAGAACCCGCGCGCTTACCAGATCCGCTCCCGGCCTGACAACGACCTGATCAGCAGTGTCTTGCCACAGATTGATGCTGCTCCCGGGTGTCCCTCTTACCCGTCGCAGGGAAGCGATCAGCCGTCCATCCAGGTTGCACGCAATGTCGTGCATGGTTCCCCGCAGCAAGGTACTCTTGCTGCAAACGCCCGGATAAAAATGCTTCGTCAGCAACATCTTCTGTAGCGCCCTGCACAAGAGTTGCCCGGGTGAAGGCTCCCGCTTTGCAACGGCCGCAGACTCCGGCTCTGCTTCTGTTGCAGGCGCCTCATACCAGGGCATCAGGCTGGCGCGCAGCAACTGCGAGTCCAGAGCGCGTTCCATCTGGAGCCGATGGTCCGTCAGGAAGGTTCGCCGCAGACAGCTCAGCTGCACACGGCGATCATTCGCCACCTGGCACCAATGGCGGCATACCTGGCTGCACGCCGTCAGATCACTGATGTTCAGCTTCCGGAACACCATCTCCAGTACCAGCACAGGGCAGCTTGAAAAGGTAGAGCCCGGGAGGGGCCCACAGGCTCCCGGCATGCTGGCTGGCACAAGCACCCGTACGTCCTGCCCGGCAGTCACAGCCCGCCCCGAGGCCGTTGGCTGGGCGCCGGGCACTGAATCCGGCTGTGGTCGGGGAGTCTCCGTCAACGCCCTGGATGCTGCCGTATTCATGGATGTGATTGCTCCTCTGCCATTCTCATGCCGCGATCTGCGCGAAATCACTCTCCTCACAACCGCTGCGGTTGGACTTCAGTTGACAAACGAAAGTTCAGGGAAAGATGCGGGACTACTCGCGTCAGACAGAGACTGGTCATAAGACACAGGTTGGTCGGGCCCCGGCCGCGCTCATACACGAAGGCACCACCAGCCCACCACAGCTGCCAGTACCGGACCAGATGCCCCACCATGCACCGGCCTCAAAAACACAGACCACACCCGCTCACTCAGACAGGACCGGCCCGGCATCAACCGGCTCAGACGCAGCCCAGGAGGGGGTTGACGGCGACAGCTGGAAGTAAAACAACCGACTCACAATACGAAAATCCTTGTACGCGCTCCCCTTGCTCTGCACCGGCTCCCGGCCAGATGCCGCTATCACAAATCGAGTAGCCTCAGGTGTAAACAGCATTTTCTCCACTCTGGTGCCCCAGGGCAGTGTGTAAATCATCTTGTACGCGTACACCCCTTCCCTGACAGGACCCCAGATCTCGACTCTATCCCGCCCCTCAAGGAACCTGCAGGTCGCGCAATGGAACCCATCCGGAGAAAACGTAAAAAACACCAGCGGACGAGGTATGAAAGGGGTTATCCGCCTCAAACATCGCCAGCCGGGGGTACCGCCGTAGCGCCGCCACAAGACAAGGGCCCTGTCAGTACCCACGGCAAGATACTGACTGCTGGCACTGAACTGCAACGACCTCACCAGTTCACAGGCCGCAGCCTCTTCTGTCGCGCCGCATGGCAGCGTAATGCCTCTGGCCCAGGCATCAGGCCCGCAGGCGAAGACAACGAATGCCGCCTGGCAATTGTCAGGGTCGGGCTGGGCCATCAGCTCGCCGTCAGGGCTGAAGGCCACAGGCACTGCGTAGCCGGTGTGAGGGTGCGCCCTGGATTCCAGCAGACTGACCTGATAGCGACCGAGTGCGCTCACAGCCTGCCACCGCTCTTGCCCCGCTGGCATTGCTTCCCTGCGGAAGAAAACAAGACGGGCAGGCACGGACAAACCGTCAGCACTGTCGTTACTGCACGGCACCACCAACAGCCGGCTGTACGTATCAAAAGCAGGCTGTGCCCGAATCTGGCCCTGCATGAAATGCCAGCTCTGCATAATCCATCGCGGCTCTCCCTGCCGGGTCCAGATACCTGCCTCACAGTCAATCGCCAGCACAAAATGACGACTATCAGCACTGAACTGCATGAAAATTTTGTCAGGTTCATAGTCAGTAAGGGCACGATATCCCAAGGGCTCGTTCTCTCGCATTTCTGGCTCAGTTTCCCAACCGCCCTGCGCCCTTTCGCCATGAATCCGCACGCTGTCTCTCAACACAACAGCCAGACGCCGCCCATCAGGACTCAGGGTCGCCTGGTGCACGCAGCCCTCGAACAGGCGAGCACCGGACACTGTGTACCAGTCGTCTTCATGATCGGGTTGGCAAATATCCACCCGCCCATCCCGGTAAAGGACCTGCAGTTTGCCGCCGTCTGAACTGAATGCCAGCAGGGATGCCCTCGCGTTTGCAGGCTCCTCCGCAGGTTGGACAGTGACCTGCTCGGCAGCATCTTCCCATAAGCTGACCTGGCTGTGTGGCGTCCCCCAGACCTGTCGTACAGCGGCGATCATCCGCCCATCGGAGCTGCACAGCAGCTCTTGCAGCGATCCGGGAAGCGCAGGGCCCCGCATGGCAACGCCCGGACGAATCCACCGCGTCAGGAACAACCGCCGCAAGGCCGTGCACAACAGCTCTTGTGATGAAGGCTCCCGGCTGGCAAGGGCTCCAGGCTCTGGCTCGGTGGCAGGGCTGTCATACCAGGGCATCAGGCTGGCCCGTACCAACTCTGAATCCAGAGCGCGCTCCATCTGGAGCCGATGATCAGGTGCGTAGGTACGCAACAGACAGTGCCTCTGCAAACGGTAATCACTCGCCAGCTTGCGCCAACGGCTGCACACCTGGCTGCACTCCACCAGATCGCCGAAGTGCAGCTGCCTGAACATCCGCTCCAGTACAAGATCAGGCCAGTTTGAAGGATCAGAGCCCGGGAGGGACGCACGAGCACCCTGCCTGATGACCGATACCTGGCCCCGCCGCACAGTTCCCGCTGCGTCTTGCGCGACAGTCACAACGGCCCCCAAGGCCGACGGACCGGCTCTGGACACCGGCTCTTGCTGTGGCCGGGGAGTATCCGTCAACGCGATAGATGCTGCCGTATTCATGGAGGCACTGGCTCCTCTACCATGGTCATGACGCAATCTGTGCCAGGAAGATCAGTCTCCCCATACCCGGCAGTTGGATGTCAGCTCACGGGAAAAGTTCCAGGACAGACGCAGAAGGACACCCGCACACAACGACTTGTCGCCCCCGGCAGCAGTCAAACACAAAGGAGCCACAAGCCTGCCCCAAACGGCGGTACGAGACCAAACGCACACAACATCAAAAACACAGGTAACGACGACTTAATCAGGCAAGACCGGGACGGCATCTTCCCGGGATGCAGACCGCAACCGGCATCCCGTTTGTGGGGCCAGCTGCCAGTGCAGGAAGCGACAGGCAAGGCGACAATCCATCTGTTGTGTCCCCTTGCGCTCTACCAGTTCCCGGCAGGACACCACTGCCAGCACCCGGGTGGCATCCGGCGCAAACAGCACTTTCTCGACCCGGGAGCCTGGAGGAAGAGTGTCCGTATACTTGCACCCATAGGCTCCACCGCAGCCGGGTCCCCAGATGCTGATCTGATCCCGACCGTCTGCCACAGTGCTTGCCACACAATGAAAACCATCCGGAGAAAAAGCAAAAGGCAGCTGGGCATAAGGCGTCAGATCGCCAATTCTCAGCAAGAACCGCCAGGTGCTGCTCTGCCGCTGCCACAGAACAATACTCTGCTCAAGATGCACGGCAAGATACCCACTACTGGCACTGAACTGAATAGAGGTAACCAATTCACAGCTGCCTTGTTGTTCTTGTACTTGTCCGCATTTCAACACTACTCCGCTCTCCCAGGCGTCCCGGCCGCTGACAGGAAGAACATACACCAACTGGCAATTCCGGGAGTGAGGCAAGGCCACCAGCTGACCGTCAGGACTGAATGCCACAGGGGCTTTGTAGCCGGTGACAGGGTGAACCCTCAGGCGCTGAGCATCACCCGTCCTGTCGTGACCAAGATCCGTTATGATCTTCCAGGACGCCCCACCCCCTACCGCTTCAAGACGCCAGAACTTGACACGGCCACCAACGGACAAGCCGTCATCGCTGTCGGAAGCATAGGCTATTGCCAGCAAACTGTTGTGAGCATCAAAAACGGGCTGGTCCCGAATCGGCCTGGGCAGACTGTACTCCTTCTGCCACCAGGCTTCGTCGTCCTGGAAAAGAATAAATGCCCGGCACTCAAATATGCACACCAAATGACGGGCGTCATCACTGAAACGCATGGTGATCTGCCCGGTATCAGCGCCACAGCGGAACGGCAAAATCTTTCCTGCCAGGGGGGCAGGATGCCAGCCACCGTCCTCCCCCGCCGCGTAAATCAGCATATGATCGCCCCGCACAACACCAAGCCGTTGACCATCACCACTGAGTTCAGTTTTGTGTATTTCCTCCCCGCGCAGGAAAGCACCCTGCTCTCCATGCCAGCGACCTTCTGTCTCATGCCACACGTCTACCCGACCATCCTGATAGAGCACCCGTAGCTTGCAGCCGTCTGAACTGAATGCCATCTGGAGAACTCTCCGGTCCACACCAGCCTCTGGCAGTCGGGACCTGACCGGCTCGGCAGCCGCTTCCCACAGATTGACCATGCTCTGTTTCCCGCTGCCATGGCACACAGCGACCAGACGACCATCCGGACTGCACAGAAAATTGTGCATCTGTCCCGGGTACAAGGGGCTTTTTGTAAAAACGGCCGAAAAGGCCTCCGCCTGCAACATCCGGCGCACTGTTGTACACAACAACGCCTGTGCCGAACATGCCGGGTTCACACGGACCGATAACGCCTCCCCAGGTTGTGGAGCATGGCTGTTGTCACACCGGGGCGGCAGACAGGAACGCAGCAATCCCGTATCCAGAGTCCGTTCCAGCTGGCGCCGGTGGGCGGGCGTGTAGGTCTGCAATAAACAGTGCACTTGCAAACGGCGATCACTCGTCACCTGGTGCCAATGGATGCACACCAGGCTGCACGCCATCAGGTCGCCGATGTTCAGCTGTCTGAACAGCCGTTCCAGTACAAGATCAGGCCAGCTTGAGGGATCAGAAGCACAAGGACGCGCACAGACATCCTGGGTGATGACCGCCACCTGACTCTGCCGCTCAGCTTCCGCTGCGTCCTGCACAACAGTCACAGCGCGCCCCGAGGCCGCCGGGCAGTCTTCGGACACCGGCTCCTGCGGCGCCTGGGGAACAGGCGGAAATCCCATAGATTCTGTCGTATTCATGGCGTACTCACTTCCTTGTCATCTTCCTGACGCGATCGGTGCCGGACAAATCAGTCTCCCCGGACTCTTACCAGTTGGACATCAGTTCATAGAGGAAAGTTCACAGACAGATAAGGAGGACGCCCGTCAACGGCGCCCCGCCGCCCTGATCCTGATACAGACTCAGTCAGGTCACCTTGTTGATCATCGTTTGCTTGTCGTTCCAGTCGTTCTTGTTGCGTGCCACAGTGATTTTCTCATTGACAACCCAGTCTTCGAGCAAACAGGCACCCCTGGACACCATTCTGTCCGGCAAAAAAACAGCATTGTCGTCTTTTTCACGCCGTCTTTTTTCACAACAGGATATGGCGCAGGGAAGGTTCTCGAGTAGACAAGCATACGAACAAAAAAAGGGACTGCTTTTTCCAGTGTCATCTCGAAGGTCCCGTCATAGAGTGCCCTGACACCCAATGCCGTCGCCGGCATCTCTCCAGCCATGATGGCGGGCTTTGGCATTCATTACACCGGGCATGGCAATATAGCTGCCATAAGGCAAGGCCAACGTGAAATTTACTGCCCGGAGCAAAGCACACACATAGTCCGGAGCGGTGGCCTGTATCAAACAGCGAGCCATGCGACAAGCGCGAGTCACAAGGGCGTGGCGGGGCAGCCGCTGGCACGGCTGCTTCATGACACTCTACCTTCATGACACTCTACCTTCATGACACTCTACGCTGGAGACAAAAAGGAGGGTACCTGTATGACCGCAGCACATGCCGATTCGCTCACCGATGCACAACGGTGCCCCTGGTGCCGGGGCGACCCGCTCAGCCGCCTGTACCACGATCAAGAGTGGGGAGTGCCCTGCCGGGAGGACACCACCCTGTTTGAGTTTCTGATATTGGAGGGGGCTCAAGCGGGACTCTCCTGGCGGACCGTGCTGCACAAGCGAGACAATTATCGCCGCGCCCTGGATGGGTTTGATCCCTACAAGGTGGCAGCCTATGACCCGCAAAAAATACACCTCTTGTTGCAGGACGCCGGCCTGATTCGCAATCGCATGAAACTGGAGAGCGCGGTCATCAATGCCAATGCCTTCCTGCGCGTAAGGGACAGCTACGGCTCCTTCGCCGAGTTCATCTGGTCGTTTGTGGAAGGACAACCACTGACGGGACAGATACGTTCACCCGCCGACCTGCCCGTATCGACCCCTCAGTCGGAGGCCATGGCCAGGGTGCTCAAAAAGAAGGGGTTCCGCTTTGTGGGCGGCACGATCTGCTACGCCTTCATGCAGGCCACAGGCATGGTGAACGACCACCAGCTGGACTGCTTCCGATACACCGCCTGCCAGCAGCTGGCATCAGGCTGAGCGCAACCTCACTGTCAATCAGACCAGCGTCCGGCGGGAAACATACGACGAAAACCTGAGGCAGGCTGTACCGGACCGGCTGCGTCCCGGAGCCATAAGGACCGCCTGCCTGCATAGGTGCAAGCCCCCCCGTACAAATCGCATCATGACATCCGGAACCATCAGCGCCAGCCGGGCATGAAAGCCCTGTCCAGCCTCAACACAGCCGAGTGCGCACTGAGAAATCATTGACTCAGGTCCCGCCGCTGGCAGAACGCGACCCAGGACAGCCACTCACCTGATGCAACAGCCCGACAAGATCCCACTATCAGGCATCCTCGCCCGCTTGCATGAAGGTTCACGGCAGACTTGCGGAAACACAAATACTGAGCACGACGCCGCCCGGACAAACAGCACAGGCAACTTTCACCATATGGCGAATGCAGCTTCCCGGCCGTAGCCATGGCATTCTCATAAAGAGATACGCAATCAGGAACAGCTGCTACCGTCAGCCTCTTCACAGACGGCAGACACGACATTCATGCTACGACGCAGGGAAAGACACCAGCATATCCCCAGCCACTTCCTGTGCTTTTTTCCTGTCAAACAAAAGCGCGACCAGTTCCAGGGCGAAAGGAAGGGCCGTACCCGGCCCCTGACTGGTAGCAATCTTTTCTTGCTGATCAATAACACAAGGCGCACCGGCGTCGCGCGCCTGCTCCGGAAGCAGATGCAGGAATGCCGGATAACAAGTGGCTCGTGCCGCCCCCAGCAAGTCATGATGAGCCAGAACAAGGGCGGGAGCGGCGCAAATCGCCGCTATCCATTGGTGTTGTTCTTTTTGTCGTTTCAGCAACCGGACCAACAGATCCGAATCGCGCAGATGCTCTGCTCCGGGCATTCCGCCAGGCAGCGCGATCAAACTCCAATCTGTATCGACAAGTTCAGCAAGCGATTCCTGCGTTTGCATGACGGCTCCATGCGCAGCTGTCAGAGTACGACTCTCACCACAGGATGCGGTAACAACGCGGCAGCCCGCCCTGTGAAGGGTGTCGGTCAAAGTGATGGCCTCCAGCTCTTCAAAACCCTCGGCCAGGGGCACCAATATGTTATGACTCACAATGCATATCCTCATTCAGAAAACGCCCGGGGCAACAAGGCTCGACCATCTTACAGGTAACCAACAGGCACCTGAGGCACTGTTTGAAGACGCGCCTTGCCTTGATGCGGACAGGACACACGACCGGCAACGCACCTGCCTGCCAGCACCAGCCACTGTTTCCTGATGCCAGCGGGTCTCCCGGGCGCGCCGCAGCTGACGTGCTGCCCTATTGTGGCTCCAGACCCGACAGGAGCTCTGGTCAGTATGGTAAGACATACTGACCGCCTGCGCCTCACTATCCCAGCCGACACCTGCCTCCGGGGGGACTGTACTTTCTTGTGAGCGCCTGGCAAGGGTGCAGGTGCTGCCTCAACCCTCCATCCAAACGCCATTCGCATGGCACCAGAACGACAGCTGTCTCGACGCCAGCGCTCCTCACCGCAAACAGCATTGCCAGACAGGCTTCACATATATTTTAAATTCGCTATAATGCCTGGCTCGTTTCCCGCGATAGTCGAGTGCCCGGTGTGTACAACCTGGGCTTGAGTGCCGGACTCAGATTTGGCAGCAAGCTGGGTTGGTTTTGTTTAACGCATCAGAGATGCATCAAGTCGAATCCAAGAGATGACTACCTTCAGTGCAAAAGAAGAGACCGCGAGGCGCGAGTGGTGCGTCGTGGATGCCAACGGAAAAACGTTGGGGCGGCTGGCTTCCGCGATAGCTGTTCGCCTGCGCGGCAAACACAAGCCGGAATACACACGCCACGTGGACACTGGCGACTACATCGTTGTCATCAATGCTGACAAGATTCAGGTGACTGGCCGCAAAACCACCGATAAAAAATATTATCGCCACACAGGCTTTCCTGGCGGCATCAAATCAATGAGCTTCGCGCAGTTGCTGGCACACAAGCCGCCGATGGTTCTGGAGCTGGCCGTCAAGGGAATGATGCCCCGCGGACCCCTGGGTCGGGCCATGCTGAAGAAGCTGAAAGTATACGCAGGGCCTGAGCACCCACATACTGCCCAGCAGCCCCAACCTATTGATCTATGACGGGTGTATTTATGTCGTCCAAACAACAAGGCTACGGAACGGGTCGTCGCAAAAATTCGACGGCGCGTGTTTTTTTGCGCTCCGGCGCAGGTGCTGTACAGGTCAACGGTCGCCCGCTGACGGAATATTTTGGTCGGGAAACCTCCCGTATGGTGGTTATGCAGCCACTGGGGCTGGTCGACATGACGGAAAAATTTGATCTGAGCATCACGGTCAAGGGGGGCGGCGCTTCAGGACAAGCTGGTGCTATTCGCCATGGCATTACGCGTGCGCTGATGGACTATGATGAGACCCTGCGTCCGGCGCTGCGCCAGGCTGGCTATGTGACCCGTGACGCCCGTATGGTCGAGCGCAAGAAAGTTGGTTTGCACAAGGCGCGCAAGCGTCCTCAGTACTCCAAGCGCTGAAGAAACGCTGTTGCTGTCTCTTGTTGTCAGACGCACCAGGAGCGGCGCTCCTGCTTTTCCTGCTTGGTGAATCTGTTCTGGTTCCGCCTGCCGAAGACTGCCTTTGATGTGAAGGCAAGTTCGGCGGGTTGCTGCGCATCGACCTGGTGCGCTGACTGCGGTGCGGACGCGCTTTTCTTCTGGAATTCTCGGAGGGAAGTGATTTGGACAGGCCTTCTTCTGGAACTCTCTGAAAGAGATGGTTCGAGCCCACTCTTCTTCCTGGTGCTTGCTGAAGGAGGGATGGCAGGCGCACTCTTCTTCCTGCGCTCTCTGGAAGAGAGGGTTGATGCACGTTCCTCTGCTGATGCTCGCTTGCAAGAGAGCGGCGGACGCGTTTCTCTGGTGTTCCCATGAAGGAGAGAGCTTCCGATGCGCTCTTCTTCCGGTGCTATCTGAGGAAGACGGTTTCGGACGAACTCTTCTTCTGCTGCGCTCTGTGAAGCAGATGGGCCGGATGCCTCGCCTCCGGTGCTTGCGGAAAGAGCTGGCCCGGATGCACTTTTTTGTGTGCTCTTCGAAGAAGATGACCCGGATGCCATTCTCGTCACTGCTCCCGGGGAGAGATGGTACAGACGCGCTCTTCTTCTGGTGCTCTGGGAGGGGGACGGTTCGGACGCACTCTTGTGCTGCGCTCTGGCAAGGAGACGCCCGGATGTCTCTCTTGCTTGCGGTGCTCCCGGAAAGAGATGGTCCAGACGCACTCTTGTGCTGCGCTCTGTGAAGGAAATGTCCCGGATGCCTCTCTGGCGGTGCTCCCGGAGAGGGGATAATTCAGACGAGCTCTTCTTCTGGTGCCCTCTGAAGAAGACGGTTCGGACACGCTCTTGCTCTGATGCTCTCCGGGAGAGCAAAGGGTGTCCGTTGTTTTATGTGGGGTGCAACTGAGAGAGCGGATGACGAAGGACGAGGACTCTGGATGACTCAGGAAAACCAGGAAAATCAGGAAAATCAGGAACAAGTAGATATTCGTCGACGTCGCTTCCTGCTGGGAGCGACCTGTGTTGTAGGCGCAGCCGGTGCAGCCTGCGCAGCCATACCCTTCCTCAGTTCATGGCAGCCAAGTGCCAAAGCGAAAGCGGCGGGGGCTCCCGTCAGGGTCAATATTTCAAAGCTGGAGCCAGGCCAACAAATTATTGCCGAATGGCGAGGCAAACCAGTTTTCCTTGTCAGGCGCACACCGGCCATGGTCGAACGCCTGAACCAGGAAAACAAACGGATCCTCGACCCCGAGTCCAAAAATTCTGATCAACCCAACTACGCCCGCAATGCACACCGCTCAAGAAAGCCGGATCTTCTGGTACTTGTCGGCTTGTGCACCCACTTGGGCTGCTCTCCCAAGTATCTTCCGGAGGTGGTTCCGAAAGATTTTGATCCCGGCTGGCAAGGGGGTTACCATTGCCCCTGCCACGGCTCTCGCTTTGACCTTGCCGGGCGCGTGTACAAAGGGGTGCCGGCGCCTGTCAACCTGGTTGTTCCACCCTATATGTACGAAAACGACAGCGTCATCACTATCGGCAAGGATAAGGATGAGGAGAACGTCTGATGGGATCGAAACTGCTGGCCTGGTTCGATGACCGCTTTCCGTTGACATCCACATGGGAGGCGCATCTCACCAAATACTATGCGCCCAAGAACTTCAATTTCTGGTATTTCTTCGGATCTCTCGCCCTCTTTGTTCTGGTGAACCAGATTCTGACCGGCATATGGTTGACCATGAACTACGTCCCCAGTGCGGAGGGCGCCTTTGCTTCTGTTGAATACATCATGAGAGACGTGGAGTACGGATGGCTTCTGCGTTATCTGCACTCCACGGGTGCATCAGCGTTTTTTATCGTTGTTTACATGCATATGTTCAGGGCCTTGCTGTACGGATCCTATCAGAAGCCACGTGAATTGATATGGATCTTTGGCATGGCCATTTATCTGGCGCTGATGGCAGAGGGGTTCATGGGATACTTGTTGCCCTGGGGCCAGATGTCGTACTGGGGAGCTCAGGTTATTATTTCACTGTTTGGCGCCATTCCTGTTATTGGTGCCGACCTGCAACAATGGATCCGTGGCGACTATCTCATATCCGGTATAACCCTCAACCGGTTTTTTGCCCTGCACGTCATTGCCCTTCCTGTGGTGATTCTTGGTCTGGTTGTCATGCATCTGGTAGCCCTGCACGAGGTAGGTTCCAACAACCCGGATGGCGTGGATATCAAAAAATACAAGGACAAGGACGGCAAACCCCTTGATGGCATAGGGTTCCACCCTTACTACACGGTCAAGGATATAGTCGGTGTTGTCGTATTCCTTTTCGTTTTCTGCGGTGTTGTCTTCTTCTTTCCCGAAATGAACGGCTTCTTCCTGGAGCACGCCAACTTCGAGCAAGCCAACAATCTGAAGACGCCCGAGCACATAGCGCCCGTCTGGTATTTCGGTGCTTTTTATTCCATTTTGCGTGCTGTACCGGACAAGCTCATGGGCGTGATCGCCATGGGAGGCGCCATAGCCATACTGTTCGTTCTGCCATGGCTGGATCGCAGCCCGGTCAAGTCCTGGCGTTACAAGGGCATCTACAGTCGTGCCATGCTCGTCCTGTTTGCGCTGAACTTTATTCTGCTCACCTGGCTGGGTACCAAGCCTGCGACGGAAACATACACGTTGATAGCGCGCCTGTGCACTGTCGTTTACTTCAGCTTTTTCTTTTTCATGCCCTTTTATTCTGCGAAGGAAAAAACCAGGCCAGTGCCGGAAAGAGTGACAGGCTGATGAAACTACTTTATTCCTTTATTTTGGTTTTTTTCTCTGGTTCTGTTTTCGCCAGCACAGGAAGCTGGCCGCTGGACAGGATGGAGCCCAACTTGTCTGACAAGCCATCCCTCCAGCGTGGCGCCAGAACTTTTGTCAATTATTGCTTTGGCTGTCATGCCACCGCCTTTCAACGCTATGAGCGTGTGGCCGATGACCTCGACATACCTCATGAGCTGATGCAGGCCAACCTGATGCCCAGTGGAGGCAAGATCGGCGACTTGATGAAAAATGGCATGTTGGCCGATGAAGCCAAGGCCTGGTTTGGCACTGCCCCCCCCGATCTGACTCTGGTTGCGCGGGTGCGGGGCACAGACTGGCTCTATACCTACTTGCGCACTTTCTACCTGGATCCCAAGCGCCCCTGGGGAGTCAACAACAAGGTATTTCCTGATGTTGCCATGCCGCATGTGCTGCTTGAGTTGCAGGGTGCCCAGATAGATACCTGCGGTCCTCATGCCGAGCAAGGCCAGCGCGACAAGCTGACCGGTGAGAGCCTGTGCGGACTTCAACCGGATCCTTCAATAGAGGGAACCATGACGCCAGAGGAATACGACCAGACAATCTACGATCTTGTCAATTTTCTCGCCTACAGCGCCGATCCGGTCAAGCTGGAACGCCAGCGTATTGGCTTCTATGTCCTGCTGTTCCTGTCAGTGTTTTTTGTTCTGACTTACCTGCTCAAAAAAGAATACTGGAAGGCGGTTCACTAAAAGCTCATCCTCTGGTAGAATCCGCAGGCTGCGCACGGCCAATAACGGTTGTGCGCTTTTTTGTCAGACAGGCTTCAGGCGAGGTAGGGACATGGGCGTAGTCGCCAAGCGGTCCGCCATGACTTTTTACTCTGATCCAACGGATCATTATTCACATTGTGTACGGATAGTTCTCGCAGAGAAAGGCGTCACTGTAAAAATAGAAAATCTGAAACGCAGCGAACTCTATACCAACGACATCTCCAAAGAGCTTCTTGAGCTCAACCCTTATGGAACAATCCCGACCCTCGTGGACAGGGATCTGGTTCTGGATGTGCCCATTGTGATGATGGAGTACCTTGACGAGCGGTTCCCGCACCCCCCTCTGTTCTCTGTCTATCCGGTAGCGCGCGCCAAGAGTCGTACACTGATCCACAGGATCAAGAAAGAATGGTTTCCTGTTATTGACCTTATTCTGGATCCAGCATCCTCTGAAGAGGAAAAAGCCACGGCGAGAAAGGGACTGGCTGATGGCCTGACCTCCATTTCAGATGTTGTCGCTGAAAAACCATTTTTCATGAGTGACGAGCTGACAGTTGTCGATTGCTGCCTGGCCCCTATTCTCTGGCGATTGCCGATACTGGGCATTGAGCTGGAGGGCACCAAGCCCCGCCGGAACATCCAGCAATACAAAGAAAGAATTTTTGATCAGGACTCTTTTCAGGCGAGCTTGTCGGAAGAAGAGAAGCTTATGAACCCAGAGCACACAGAGTACTCAGAGAAAGAGCTGCGGCTTTCGAGATCAGGCTCTGCCGTATCGGGGAAAACGCCTCCAGGCGCAAGGCCCTTTTAGTTCCGGCTGCGTGTTGGTTTCGACGCCAACAGGGTTTCGACGCCAATAGATTGGGGGACCTGAGCCTGCACCCCAACATAGCGAAGACGCCTTGTGTTGCAGCAACGAGACGGGCTGGGCCCGGTGCAATAGCAGGATCGCTGCGCCTTGCCTTGGCCGTGTCGTCGATATTGGCAAGACTTGGGGCATGGAGTATCTGTTCTGAGCTGGAAGCCAATGCAAAAGGCAGCCCCCAGGGCGTGCCCGCCTATGGGGTCGGAGCAAGCCGGAGCCTCCGGGGCTTTGGCCAACTTGCAGCAAGACTTTCCCGCTGTCGTTTATTCGTTGGCGGAAGTAACGAGAAACAGCCTAGCGGGGGGAATAGAACCAATGAATATGACCAGCAGTCGCCCTTATCTCATCCGGGCCCTGTACGAATGGATTGTGGAAAACGAATGTACACCCTGCCTCCTTGTCGATGCGGCATGGCCCGGCACATCCGTTCCTGAGCAATTTGTGGAAGATGGACAAATTGTCCTGAATATCTCTCCCATGGCGGTTCGCGACCTGGACATGAACAATCAAGCTGTTTCCTTTCTGGCGCGATTCAACGGGGAACCCTGTGAGGTCTACGTTCCTGTTTCAGCTGTTTCAGCTGTGTATGCACGGGAAAATGGGCAGGGGACCGTTTTTGATCCGGAGCAGCCGGGGCCAGAAGCTGTAGCCAAATCGGTAGAGACCAACGCCCCCCCTCCTGAAAAAGAGCAGAAGGACACCGGCAAAGAAGGCAAATCCCAGCCGGGCACTTCCAAAAAACGCAAAAGTGCCACTGTTCTGAAGTTAATCAGGTAGCAGCCTTTTCGTTGTTCCGGGTGCGACGCCGGAGCGCCCACGCCCCCCAGAATCCTGATGCTGCTCCCGGTCTGTCCACTGAAGACCGGGAACGCTGCCCTGTTTGGCCCTGCCACTGGATTCCGCTCCAACTATCTGGAGAAGCGCAACACCATGATGGAAGACTGGTCTGTATAGTTGGGCAATTAAAAAGCCGCAGAATCTTCCGCCCCTTCAAGGGGGGCGGGGGTGTCAGCCCAGCCTCTACGCACTACGCGAAATTCCACCTCCATTGCCAGCTTGGCACGCGGGGCAAATGTGGAAACGTCAGTTGATGTGACAGCTTAATCGAATGCGACAGACATTCGCGAAGATCGCCAGACATGAACTCGATATTTATGCGGATCAATCTGCGTTGGATTCACCACCAACTGGGGTGATAGCGGACCTTCGCTGCGGGTTGCGCCGATGTTCGCCCAGCGGACCTGGCAGACGCTGGGCGATGTGTAACGAGGGGCCGCATTCCTTGATGCAAGCATCATTCTGCTTGGCGATACCGCTGAGACCCATCACCCGAATTTCTACCAGGGGCGCTGAAAAGCTGAGATGTACCCTTTGAACCTGAACCAGATAATGCTGGCGGAGGAAGGTGGTATGTTAATTTTCTGTGCAAATACCGTTCCCTCTTTTTGCCCGCGAGAAGAGGACTTATCATGCCCCCTCACGACCTTCTGACAGCCGTAAGAGATCAAAATCCGTTGGTTCATTGCATTACAAATTATGTGGCAATGAATATCGCAGCAAACGTTGTTTTGGTAGCTGGCGCGTCACCTGCAATGGTCCACGCTGCTGAAGAAATGGCAGGATTTACGCCAATCTGCAGTGCGCTGACAATCAATATCGGGACTCTTTCCACACCTTGGTTTGCCAGCATGACAGAGGCAGCAACGGCGGCAAACACTCACAATATTCCGTGGGTTCTTGATCCGGTTGCGCATTTCATTACGGATTATCGCCGAGGCGCGGCACAGACTTTATTGGCTCTGCGTCCCGCGATTGTCCGCGGTAATGCATCAGAAATACGGGCTCTCGCTGGCCAGGCTGGTGCCGGGAAAGGCGCCGATAGCCGAGATAGTGTTACTGCTGCACAGGGTGCTGCAAAGGCGCTTGCGGTTCAGTTTGGCACTGTCGTTGCGATCACGGGCCCCGTTGATTATCTGACCGACGGGAATCGAGAGGCACAGGTCTCAGGTGGGTCGTCCTTGATGCCACAGGTCACTGCTTTGGGCTGTGCGCAGACTGCATTAATGGGGGCCTACGGTGCGACAGGTCCTGCCTTTGATGCTGCTCTTGCTGCCCTCGCACATTTCAAAGTAGCCGGGACTGCCGCCGCAAAACTGGCGCATGGGCCTGGCAGCTTTCAGATGCATTTCCTGGATGCACTCGCAGCTGCGCAGCCTGCCGATCTGGCGAAGGTCATTGGGTAATGGCAGAACTTAAAGATCAATTGCGGTTATATCTTGTGACTGATCCTCAGCTTTGCAAGCAAATTGGCATAGTGGAAACTGTGCGCCGCGCTGTAGCCGGTGGTGTTACGATGGTCCAGCTACGCGACAAAAACGCCACAACCGCGCAGCGCACCGACTTGGCGGTTGCCCTTAAAGCTGCTTTGAGCGGAACGGGCGTGCCGCTGGTGATCAATGATGATGTCGTCGCTGCCACAGCTGCAGATACGGACGGTGCACATATCGGTCAGGGAGATATCTCAACGGAACGAGCACGCGCCATTCTGGGTCCCGACAAGATCCTTGGGCTATCGTGCGAAACGCCGCAAGCCGTGCGCGATGTCGACCCGCTGCTCGTGGATTATCTGGGGCTGGGGCCTGTGTTTGGCACGGCCACGAAAACCAACCATGCGCTACCCACAGGGTTTGATGGTTTGGCACATTTGGTCACCTTGTCGCCTTTGCCAAACGTTGCGATTGGCGGTTTGAAACCCGATCATATCAACGGTGTCCTGGTCAGCGGTGCCAACGGCATGGCTGTTGTGTCCGCCATTTGCGGGCAGGCTGATCCAGAGGCCGCCGCCCGCGCATTTGACACCTTCAAGCCGGAGGACAGACCATGATCCCCAACGTTCTCAGTATTGCAGGTTCTGATCCGTCAGGTGGGGCTGGCATCCAGGCTGACATCAAAGCGATTTCTGCAAACGGCGCGTTTGCGATGGCCGCACTCACCGCTTTAACGGCACAAAATACCCAAGGTGTTGTGGGCATTCATCTTGTTCCACCCGCTTTTGTCCAGGACCAAATTGCGACTATCTTTGCTGATATCCGTGTTGACGCTGTCAAAATCGGGATGATCGCAAACGCTGATATCGCAGCTGCGGTTGGGCATGCGCTGGATGGCCGAACAGGTATCCCCATCGTGCTCGATCCGGTGATGATTGCAAAAGGCGGAGCCGCATTGCTGCAACCAGATGCAGTGAACAGGCTACGCGATATACTTTTACCCATGGCTACGGTGCTGACGCCCAACTTGCCGGAAGCTGCACATTTGCTAAACACCGACACTGCCACAACACGTGATGAAATGGCAGCCCAAGGCACCGCACTTTGCGCATTGGGTGCAACCGCTGTGTTGATGAAAGGCGGCCATCTTGAGGGGCCGGACAGCCCCGATTGCCTGGTGACCTGCGACACCATTACCTGGCTTGACGCCCTACGCACCGAAACCGCAAATACCCACGGCACAGGTTGCACATTATCCTCGGCGCTGGCGGCACAATTGGCGAAAGGGCACAGCGTCGCCAACGCCACAGCCACCGCCAAATCCTACGTCACGCACGCCATTGCCCACGCTGACGCTTTGTCGGTGGGCACGGGCCACGGCCCCACACACCATTTCTCAAGACTTTTTCAGAATGAAAGTGCATGACCCATGAAAATAAAAATCTTTGCAACTGCCCTATCGCTTTTCGCTGCCCGCTTTGCGCGCAGGATCAAGTCACTCTGTTGTTGGATTGGTTCGTGAATCCCGACCACGGGCCCGTCATAATAGCGCAAGAAAAAGAGTACGTTGCGGACCCAAACCTCGCAGTTGAGGTCATAGCTCCGGCCGATCCTTCAGCACCGCCCAAAATGGTTGCAGCCGGTCAGGCCGATCTTGCAATTACTTATCAGCCGCAATGACATCTGCAAATCCATGAGGGGCTGCGGCGGCAACCTGTCGGCACATTAGTCGCTACCCCGTTGAGCTGCCTGTTGGTCCTGGCAGACGGCCCTGTCGAAACCCCCGCCGACCTGAAAGGCCGCAAAGTTGGGTTTTCCGTGGGCGGCGTTGAGGAGGCAGTGCCAGGTCATGTTTTAGCGACCCATGCTTTGTCGCTGGAGGATGTGGAATTGATCAACGTGAACTGGTCCATGTCTCCCGCGCTGATGTCGGGTCAAATTGATGCAGTCATCGGCGCATTTCGCAATTTCGAACTGAACCAAATGGATATTGCAGGTGTTCCCGGGCGCTGTTTTTACGTCGAAGAAGAAGGCCTACCGCCTTATGACGAACTGATTTACGTAGCCAACAGAGACACGATGGACGTCGATATGATCCAGCGGTTTATGGCCGCCACCGAAAAGGCGACACAGTACATCGTCAATCATCCCGCCGAGAGTTGGGAGATTTTTGCAAGTACATCGCCAGAACTAAACGATGAGCTGAACAAACGCGCATGGGTCGACACATTGTCACGCTTTGCGCTGCGCCCTACTGCAATGGACGCTGGCCGTTATGCCACTTTTGAGGCTTTCTTGCATGACGCAGGCCTGATCCCTTCGATCAATGCGGTCAGCACTATCGCCATTGACGTGACCACCCAGTGACGGCAGCGCCTTATGGAGCATGGGGATGAGCGGCGCGTGACAAATGCCCCAGCATCCGTCTGCAGAGATATAGTCAAATCTGGCGGTTAAGGGCATGATCAGGCGGTCTCCTGATCAGCATCATTTCCTACTCGAACACCGTCTTTAAAGTTAATGCCTTTTACGACATCAGCCAGGAGCTTGAAGCCTCTCAGCCTGCGCCACTTTTTCTGGGCACTCTGGCTCAGCTTGTGGACCATCGACAAGCTGCTGTCACGGCTCACACAGCTTCTGCCCTTCGCTGTTCTCGCCGCACAGTGGCAAAGGTAGACTTGATGGGGTTGGTCGTCCTGATATGCTGCCAATGCTCTGCAACTAACAAGCTGAACAGCAGGCCAGGGAAATGCCTTGACTACAAGACTCCTTACGAGGCATTCAAGGAGTCAACAGGCATAGATGCAAGAGAAAGTCATGGGTTATGCATTGATAACTTGAATTCAGGCTCTCCAGCCCGCCCCACCAGCGCACTTTGGCCTCACCCACAACAAACAGGCTCCCGGACGGCCTTACAAATACTCGAAGACCTTGACAACCCGCTGAACCCCGCCGCTTCTTTGAACAACTGCGGTCGCCTGTCTGGCTTCCTCCTGCGTCACCAGCCCCATCAAATACACGACGCCCGCTTCAGTGACCACCCGGATGCGTGAAGAGGGAACATTGCGTGAGAAAAGCATGCTGAGCTTGATGCTACTTGTGATCCATGCGTCCTTGAGTTGCTCCATAACAGAAATCGTTTTCCCGACCTGCAACTCATTGAAAAGTTGACGTATCCCCCTTGTCTGACGCACCACCTGCTCGGCTCTGGACCTTATATCCTCATCGGGGACCTGGCCGATGAGTAGAACATAGCCGTTGAAGCTCAAAGGAATAATACGGCTGTCCACAAGATGATGGAGATTGACATCAGAAACCAACTCAGCCTGTTGATCGTCAAGCCAGCCTCCCCATGTCCGCACATCACGCGACTCCACTATCGGATCGCTGTGTATCTTATGGATAAGAGAGGCGCAGCCACTCAAGAAACTGACGAGCATCACGAAAAAAATACAGTTCAATGCGAGGCGATTATGTCTTGCAAACATGGCGTTTTTTCTTTTTAACTCTCACTTCGAGAGCCGTTGGCGAAGAGATGTGCATCAATCAGGTCATGAAGACAATGCAGTATCAGAAGATGCACCTCACGAATACGAATGGACCGCGATTCCGGCACGCGTATGGCAACATCTTCATTGTGCAGCAACGAACTGCAATGGCCTCCATCCTTTCCAGTCAAGGTGATTACGCTCATTTCCCGGTCATGAGCCGCCTGGATGGAAGGCACGAGGCAGGGCTCCTGTTCCTGGGTGCAGATCAGCAGCAGAACGTCCCCCGGCTGCCCAAGTGCCCGCACCTGCCTGGAAAAGATATCCTGGTAGCCACTGCTGGTCGCGATCGAAGTCAGTGTTGAGGCGTCCGCATTGAGCGCCAGGGCAGGCAATCCGGGACGGTCCTGCTCAAAACGATCCAGAAGAACCGAAGAAAAGTACTGCGCAGCGGCGGCTGAGCCACCATTGCCGCACACCAGCACCTTGCCCTCATGCACAAGGCAATGCACCAACAAGCCGGCAGCCTGCGCCACGCTGGGGGGCAGCTTGTCGGCCGCATTGATTTTGGCATCGATGCTGTCTGCAAAGTGCTCTGTTATGTGCGCCAGCATGTCACAGAGCCCCTGTTCGACCCCGTCTCGCTTCAACACGCGCCCCCCTATACCGCAACCTTGTGTCGTCCCCCTGAAAACAGGGACACCCTGATGAAGGCAAGGATGCTCCGGAAGCGATGCTAAACAAGATTCGACCCTTTTTTGTACCCCACGCCATGCCCCAATTCATGCTCCAAATGCGTTCTCTGTCCAGCGGATGACCATCCCGCCACCGGCCTCCGGGCAGACGGCGATTATATCAAAGCGACAAGGCATTGTGTCAGTAATACCGAAGGTTTGCATGTAGTGTTCCGCCGCCAGTCGCAGACGCCGCTGTTTCCTGTTGTCAACAGACTCTTCAGCCGAGCCGGCATGGTGCTTTGTCCGGTGTCGCACTTCAACAAAAACAAGAACATTCTTGTCGCTCATCACCAGATCCAGCTCGCCCAGGCGGCACGCGTAGTTCTCGCGCACCAGCCTCAGCCCCTTGCCGCGCAAGAAGCTGAGTGCTTTCTTTTCAGCCGCTCTGCCGACCCTGTTTCTGATCTTTGCTGTCCAGAACACCAACTCACCGTCCCATAGGCGTAAGGCGTCCATTCCTGAAAAAATACCAATCCAGTTCACGCATGACACGATGCTCCTGCGTCATTCTCAGGGTGCCGGTCGCTCCCGCAAGAGGCAAATCAGAAAGGGCGGCCATATGTGCCAGCTGCGGGTGCAGCGTCCAACTGTCAAGACCCAGCGCGTAGAAGGGTGCCAGGGGCCCTTCACTGTTTGGCCAGACCTCAGCGACGGTCAACGCCTGCGGCGAGCGGCCCGAGAGCCAGGGCATCAGGGGAATCCTCACGCTGTCCAGATCACGATCCCGCTGCGGATCCTTCCGCCCGGCATACAGGCTGGAAACAGCATAGACGGGAATATCACTCCCAAAGTAAAAATTCAGCGTTGGCTTGATGCCCCGCCCCTGGCCTGGAGAGGCGGCCAGAAAAATGACATCGGCATCTTCACGGCGGCGCGGCGTATAGTCCAGCGGATACCCCAGCAGATGATTCAACTCCTTCGCCCGTTGCAGGCTGTCGGTCACCAGCAGCGCCTTGCGCACCAGGCGGCTGTAATCCTCGCCTTTCTTGATCGTATGATGATCCAGAATCCTGCCGCCCTGTTGCGTCCATTGCGCCTTGAAGCTGTCTGCTACACGCTCCCCCCAGTCACTGTCGGCGGTGATAAGCAGCGGATGGCGATAACCGTCTTGCCAGGCCTTCCCGGCTGCGTCCCTGGCCTCATCCTCCGACAGGATAGAAAACTGGTACACAGGACGATCAGACGGCAACCCCTCTATGGCATTGAGCAACAACCAGGGCACCCTGACGGCATCCGGGCTCTCTGACAAACGCTGCACAGCCTGGGTTGTCATGCTGCGGCGCAGCGGCCCCACAAGCAGCTGTGCGCCTTCTTCCTGCGCCTGGAGAACCAGATCAGCGGGATCTGATTTTTCAGTGTCGTAAAACCGGATACGAGGCGCAGCCACATCGGTGCTGCCACTGTGCGCGACACTGTGGTAGTAGCCAGCCATGAAGCCATCCCTGACTGCACTGCCTACATGGGCGCGCGCACCACTGAGAGGAAGCAGCAGGGCAATCACGGCAGGTTGCAGGACGGGTATCTTTTGCAGGGTTTGTAGGGCCTCAGGCAAGGACCGCTGCGTCATTGTACCTCGCCAGCGTTCTTTCCACGTCTGCAATTCTTCCAGTTTGTGTGTCAAAGCTGTGGGCGCGGTGTAGAGAATCGCCAGCTCCAGCCAGCTTTGCAGCAGTGGGTCAGAGACCTCAGGCAGCAGCCCCTTGAGTAGCTTGTTGTCCGACAACAACAAGGCATGCCACAGGCGTTCGCCATAAGCTGGCTGGCCCGGCCGCTGTTCAACAGCCCGCTGCCAATAGCGAACAGCGTCTGCCTGCCTGTGGCTGCGGGTCGCCAGCCGGGCCTTCAACAGGTCATGGCTGTGCCGGGAAACGGCTCCCAGTTCGTCCGGCCGCACATGAAGCAGACTCTCCCGCGCCAGGCTGGGTTCATCCAGATCAAGATGTAATTGGGCATAGGCCAGCCAGTACCTGTTCTGGTCTTCACTGCCAAGACTGCGAAGCTCAACCTGCTGCAGTTCTGTCCCGCTACGGAACGGATGGCGAGCAAGGAGACGCTCTGCTTCCTGCAGATGCGCCAGGCTCGATTGCTGGCTCTGATTGCTCTCTTGCTTGTCTTTGGCTGCAATCATGGTCTCGGGCTTGCCGTCTGTATGCCGGACTGGCGAACCTGCACAGCCAGCGAGTATGATCAGCAGCGCGAACAGGGGCATGCGGCCCCGGGCCGGGGAGTTCATGGTCGTCGGTCACCCCTTGAATGTCGATCTTGAGAAAGCGCAGATGTCGATGAAAGATTCTAACCGAGAGGGCAGTATAGCTCTACCGGCTGCCGGGACAGAGTTGTCTGCCCCGGGTTTATATGTCATTGCCACACCCATAGGCCATCTGGCTGACCTGTCCGCCAGGGCCCGGGACATATTGGCAAGCGTCGACCTGATTGCAGCAGAGGATACACGGCACACCAGAGTCCTGCTGCAACACTACGGCATAGACACGCCCGTGACGCCCTGTCATGAGCATAACGAGAAAACCCGTGGTCCCGAACTGGTGAAGAAAATGCAGGCTGGCCAGTCTGTCGCCCTGGTGTCCGATGCTGGCACACCGCTGGTATCAGACCCCGGCTTCCGGCTCGTCAACCTGGCGCGCGATGCAGGAGTAAAGGTCACTCCGGTTCCCGGGCCCTGCGCCTTGATTGCGGCACTCAGCGTAGCAGGATTACCATCCGATCGTTTTTTTTTGAGGGTTTTTTGCCTTCCCGCCCCGGTGAACGACGCAAGCGCATTCAGGCACTCAAAGAGTTTACGCACACCTGGATTGCGTACGAGTCGCCGCACCGCATTGTCGACCTGCTTGAAGATATGGCCGCAATCCTGGGGCCTGAAAGACGCCTGGTGCTGGCACGCGAACTGACGAAAAAATTCGAGACAGTGCTGGCGGGAACCCTGTCCGAGCTGCAGCAAGCACTGCACTCTGATCCCAATCAGCGTCGGGGGGAGTTTGTCGTACTGGTCGAAGGAGCCAGTGCATCAGAAGCAGACGATGGCCCGCTGCCAGAGGCCGTCACGCGCACGCTGACGCCACTGCTCGAGACACTACCAGCCCGACAGGCCTGCCAGCTCATATCGCAACTGACAGGCCTCAAGTCCAGACGACTCTACAAGGCTGCCATGCAGATAAAGCAACAAGCTGCGGCCGCTGGGGACTGAAACGGCAGGCAGGTAGAGGAGAATACCATGACGCAAAACAACAACCTGGACACAACAACCCGCACTTCTGGCCCGGGAAGACCGGAGCTGCCCGCATTCTTTGAGGGTTTTGCATGGGCTCTGCCCAGAGCCTTCTCGAAAGCAGTCTCACGCTGCCGTTTTGAAGAAGGGGACATACTATACGATACCCGCGCAGCCTATGACGCCGACTGGGAACAAGCCATCCAGCAGGTGCACAACAGCATCCAGGTGCGCGAACCAGGCCGGGGACTTAAAATCCTCAAGGGAAGCGCAGACTCCCTGTTTGAAAAAAACTGGAACTCCCAAGTCTGCATTGAATGCCAACAGGCTGATAATGCACAAGAAACAACTTATATCAGAACAACACAGGGACGACTCTATGCTGCTTTATGGCACGGAGACTTGTCCTTGCTGGAAAAAGACACCCCTGAACCGGCAAGGCCCTTGCCGCTGAGAGAAGCCACCAAATCTCTCAGCCAGGCCAGCCCGTACGCCAAAGCCATGGCAGGTTCGCACCCCGTTTTCATCATGGCCAGAGATACGTCCCACAAGCTTTCTCAACTGCGCCATATGCAAGTGGCATCAGCACTCCATACGCAGCACGGGGCCATCGGCCACTGCGTTCCCCCCAGACAAGCAGGTTTGGCATGCTGGCAAACGCTGGCGCCCACCATTGACATCCTGTTCTACATTATGGACCCGGCTGAATGTGACCCGATTCAGCGCACACTGACATCCTGCCTGCATGGCGCAACAAACCAGGATTCCCCGGACGGATTCCGGCTGTCCGCGTACGGCATTCTTGTGACGGCAGACAATGACGACAGCTAGCACGGTAATGGCCTGCGCTTGTCGCTCTCCCCTCTGTTTTCAGCAGGTTCCCTGCTCAGGCAGCACCTGCTGACAGCCTGATAACATCCTGGCCGCACCCCTGTTTTCCCCTCACAGGCCCCGGACCGGCACCAGCCGGCGTCCGCCGGGGCTTGCCGCACGCCCGTCTTTGCCCCCGTAGCCTGGCAAGCGGCAGTTTCGGGGCAATGTTGACATCCTCCCCCGCCCGGAAGGACGGGGCTTGCCGCGCACCAGGTCAGTAACACTGACTTCCAGGTTAAAGAGCCCTGTTATCGCGATCCCGTCGTTGTCAAACAAGACACCTTGCAGGCACGGATCCTGGGGGAACAGCCGCGTGGGCGGGCAAGCCAGCAACAACGCCCGGATTACCGGCTGTTCATTCCGGCTGAAGTGTCAGGTTCGTAAACAACACCCCCTCAAGTCGAGATAAAGGAGCTGAATGTATGATCACAGCAACTGGTAACCAGGCGTGTGCCCAGGGCATTGGTAGCCCCGGTTCGCCCCTCTCCAGAGCCCCCCAGCTGACTACCGCATTGGTTACGGGTGAGATGCCCCCCCCCGCCATCATGGACATCGATCAAGCGATCGCGCACCGGTCATGTTACGTTCAGGATACGCCGCCTCTGTCTTCCCCCCCGTCCCTTGCAGAGTCCCTCCAGACGCCGGACTCACGCTCTTTTGCCAGGAGAATCCTTGACCCGTCCTGCCCCATAACGGAGCAGGACGAGAAGATGTTTGTGACGGTTCTGACGGAACGCAAACAAGCTTTTCGCTCACGCACCAAGAGTCTGAACAAGGAGATAAACGAACTGAAGTTGCACCTGCAAAAGCGGGCGTACAGTCTGGATCAGCGCGAGGCGCTGTTGGCACGGCTGCGCTTTCCCCTCTCGTACGCCCGGCCTCCCTGTTGCAGTGAAGAGGGCCTGGACGCGCGGCAGTGCCAACACCTGGAACGCCTGGCCACGCTGGGCTGTGGACTTGTATTTGACAAGGGCCCGTCTCTGGAGCTCGAAGCCGACTGGGCTTATCTCATCCCGGAGGAGCTCCTTATCCGGCTTTTCGGCAACAGTGACAGAATCCAGGCCTCTCGCCTGGCTTCGGTTCTGATCGACAGCATCTCGGAGCCGATTCTACGCGCTTGTCTGGCGCGCTTCCCTGAATATGTCAACCGTATTGGTCGCGACATTGTCAACGTGATCTGTCACTCGAACGCAGACATGAGCAAGGTTCTTTTCCGTGCTCAGGTACAGGCTTCGGCCAAAGGCAGTATCCTGCCGGCCTCCTGCCTCACGGGGTCTCTTCCCTGTTCAGCAGCAGCCTTGCTGTACACCTGCTACAACATGGGCCGCCTGGAGGAGTCGGCTCTGCAAAGGGCCATGCAAGGCCTTGGCCGCGACAACCAGGCCAGCTACATGGCGGCGGCTGCCTGTCTGGGCATGGAGCGCCTCTACGAGTTCTTTGAGAAGGCAAACGTCAGCCCGGACTACGAGGTGGGGTTTGCGTCAGGAAACATGCTGCATTACCTCGACTGCTTTTGTCCTCGTGATGCGGCTGAGTCCAGCGTTGCCAGTTTTACAGCCCGGGAGAAGTTGTTGAAGCGCGCCCCTGCGGCACTCTTCCAGCAAAAAAATGCACAAGGATGCACGCCCCTGACCGCATGGATACAGCGCTGTCGTCGCGACAGCACCGAGGCCCAGGGAAGCTCCCATCTTGCCTCACGGGTACGCTGGAGTCTGTTCTATTTTCTGATGGAAGCCACGCCCGGCAAGGTCAGCATAAGCAAGACCGTGGCACCACGTGCCCTGTCACACTGGGACCGGGAAATGACTTCTGCCCAGTGTCGTTTGCTTCTGGAAAACCGGCTGGCGTGGAATCAGGGTGACATTGGGCGCTTTCCCTTTCTGCAGGCGCTCGTTCCCCTGTTGCCTGCTGACAGAAAACTGGATACAGAGGAAAAATTCGTCGCCTTCATGGATCGTCTTGTCCACTGGACACCTACAACCCGGGACTGTCCGTTGCGCGATGTTCTGCCCGACTGGCTGGAGGTTATGCGACCAGAGCTCAGATCAGGACCTGGAACCCAGGCCACTGCCGCAGATGTCAGGCCATTCAATACCAACGGCGGTGATACCCGCTTGTTACTGGAGGACTTGTTCTCTCGTACGACCTGGTTCAAATACAAATTGATAGCCGGATTCCTGGAGCAAGGCAGCGAGGACAAGGTAGCCGCTCTCCTGCATCATTGGCTGGAGGAACGCAATCCTCCGGCGGCTATCAGCTGGCTGTTTGAACAGAAGGTGCACCCGAACAGCACCCTGTTCCGGGAACACTTCAACTTCAATGTGCTGCTCAACGCCGCCTTGAAACTGTCAAAGCCACCCGGAGTTCCGGAAGATTTCCCTTCTGTGGCACCTGCGATCCCGGTGAGTCCTGATATGCCGAAAGGCAGGCTTCACTTTATGGTCTGTACTCAGCCTGATCAGGTTTTCGGACGCACTATGGTCTGGATGAACCAGGATGGTGAGAACCATTATCTCAAGCTCCAGGACCAGACCGAGACAGCCGAGCAGTTCAAGGCCGGCTGTGCCCGTATGAAATGGCTATACGAGAAGGCCGGGGAATGGGAGCTGCTCAGCAGCATAGGTCAACCGCGGGGCGTCTACACCCTGCAGGTAGAGCAATTGCCTCTGGACATAGATGAAACCGAGGCACTGGCAGAGCGCGTGGGGGTCCAGGATGTGCTGGCATTGCACTTCACTCTTCCTCCCGATGCGCCTTATGAAAACTACATCACCGATCCCTCCTTGTCGGCGGAAGAGTTTTCCAGTGGCTTGCACCGCTATGCACAGGATGCAGGCACCCTCTGGGCCAGGGGAATCAACGGCCCGGACTGCTTCAGCACCTTCCACGATGCCAAGACGGGCAGGACATACCAGTTCCTTGCTGAAATCTCGGCGTTTATCAACCTGGGGATGCTGGAAGACATGCAAAAAATTCTTCTGTATCCCAATGTCGGCGTTATAGGCATGCGTGACCAGATGGACATCTGGGCCTGCACCAATGCCCCCGCCGATTACTTTTGTCCCAACAACAAATCGGACCGGCTGCTACTGATGATTGACCCTTCTGATGACCGTGACATCAGCCGGGTACGTTTGATGGAGGTCGGCAAGGCGGCCTGGGGAGGCATCTTGCTGTGCGGTTATCGCTGCCAGCGGATGAGAGAGAAAAACCAGCCCTTTGATCTGAAGGCCGCCGTGAGCTCTTATCTGCAAACTTTCCTCAGTCAGGCATTCGACTTGCCGGCCGACGAGATCAGAAGTCTTATGGAGACCGATGACCTGGGGCACAGAACCCCGCTGGACCAGATGACCCAGGAGCTGCGCTACTGGATGGACGACATCCACGGCACCTGCATTCGTGACAGCATCCAGAGCATCGTGGATCCGGAGACCTATCCTCACCTGCTGGCAAAAGGCGTAGGGATTATCGCGCAGACGGAGGCGCAGCTGGAATCCTTGCACGCCAACGTTGAAAACAAGGTTTACCACCTGGGCGTGATGCGTAACGGACGTAATCCGATACTGGCCGGTTCCGGACTCATAGTAAAACTGCTGACGACAGGTGTGCTGCGCACCTGGCAACGGCAAAAGCTACAGGACGAGGAGACGGCCAGACTCAGGCAACAGCAAAGGGACGAGGAAGAGACCAGATTCGCAGCTCTCGACAGTCTTCTCAATGGCACAGACATGGATACCACAGACACGCAGTCTGAAGAAGACAACCCCGCCACCGAGCCGGGGACAGCTGCGACTTCTTCCGTTGACAGGGAATCACTTCGCCGTCCAGCGCCCTCGAACGACCTTGAGCCTGTCGCCAAAAGGACCAGAAGCGCCAGACGGGCTGCCGTTTGATATCAAGGTGCCGGCTGGATTGTCCTGACCCTTCAGCAACTTGAAAATCGGCGCCACCCACCGGCCCCATGTGTTCTGTCGACAGGGCACCCGGGCCCGGGCCACTGCGTTCCGGCCTGGCAAGTCGTTGTGAAAAACGCGCGGCTGTCAGGCCCCACTTCTCCGGGAGGGCGATTCCCTGCGCCGCCCAACAAGCGATCAATGTCGTGCAAATATGTTTACACTGCCGTGTTTGTGCTGTAGGGTCCGCGCCTGTTGATCCCTTCCGGCGTAAAAATGCAGGGGTGCCTGTGTTTGCCTGGGACGGCACTTGTTGACATGCGTCAGCCTGACGAGAGCTCGCAAAGTCCGGTGCCCTGGCCGTCGGCTGTGGAGCTTTCTCCCGCTCGTGTGCCACTACCTTCGTTTACGACCCCTAGAGGCACGCTGTATGACGCCTTCCCTTTCAGGCCCCGCTCCGATCCCGGTCCAGACCCCGCCCACTCAACGCCGGGCAAGCGAGACTGATCGCAATGCCGGTCTGGTGTCGAGCCTTGCTGCTGTTGCGAATACAAACGTGACTCTCAACGACCTGTTGCGTCAGACACTCATAGCTGCCGAAATCTACAAACACCTTTCTTTTCCCGATATTGTCAATCTCAGAAATGCCGATGAAGCCAACTTTTCAACCAATGAGTACCTGAACTGGTGGGCCGGTTCACACCATCCAGAGCAAGAGCTTGAATACAGAACCTTGTGCCAGGCCATCGATCATCTTTCCGGCACAAAACGCACAGGGGATTCGCATCTCTTGCAAGACACCAATTCTGACAAGGCATCAAGCATAATCAGACAGCAACTTCTGGATTTCTGGAAAGGCATGTATCCCCTTATTGTGGATCACAATGCCCACGCACAATCTTTCTGGGACACCTGTGGTGGCGTCCCCCATCTTGTACACGATGACGCACATGCTTTTTTCTCCAAGCTGCAGAAAAGACAGCAAAACCTCAGCCAGAGCGGAAGCCCCGAGTGGATCTGCAGCCTTTTCCTGCGTCAGGCGTTTCATGAAGGAAACTGGGCTGCCGCATTCAAGATTCTGGAAGGGGCTCGACTGGAAAAAGAGAAGAGTGGCAGCCAGTTTGACAAAAGCACCTTGCTCGATGGCAACAACCAGTCCTTGCTGCATCGTGAGCACTTCTGGAAAACAGCCAGTCCTGAGTGGCAGAGACTGGTCCTTGCACCAGGTCTGCTGGACCTTGATCAAAAAGACAGCACAGGGCACATAACACCATTACTCCAGGCTTGCCAAAAGTCTCCGAATGGCGATGCTGTGAGCCTGCTGCTGAATGCCGGGGCGGATCCCAATCTGGAAGGGAGCGATGGTTTTACGCCACTGCATACTTGTCTCTCTTCTGATATCCCCGCCAGGATGAACAAGCTCAATGCCCTGCTCAATCATCCCGCGATTGATGTTGGAAAACCACTTTGGGGCAAACCTCCTCTACACAGAGCCATAGATTTCAATCTCTCTTCTGAGGTGGAACGACTCTTGCAACATCCTGCAACCGCCCCGGACGCCTCAATCTCCGGCGCCGCATTGGCTTACGCCAGCAAGCGTTTTCTTTTGAACCGGGAGGATTCAGGCGCCGCACTACGCGCCCTGGCGGCCTGGCGACTGGAGAAAAAGCATCAGGAGAGAGGCAAGGTCAACGACGACAAACACAAGGTCGCGCTGCCCCTTCGGGTAGCACGCCATGAAGGTGCTTCCGCAGGCAGGGCAAAAGAGTTAAAGAAAATCCTTCGAGAAAGCGGGATGGAGTACAGGCCGCAGAACAGTCCATCCCTGTGCAACATCCTGTAGCCCATCCACCGCAAGCCCCGGCAAGGTACGACTTTTTTGACCGGGGCTTGCCACGCACCAGGCCGCCTGCGCCAGAGCAGCCGCCAGATACAAGTGACCTTGTTGTACAACCCACGAGGTATGATACGTGACTCCCTTTCTAACAATCCCCGCGCCTTCCAGGGAGCAGCCCTCAGCGACCCTGCGCCAGGAAAACGAGACTGAGCGCCCCCTTGCTCTGGCTGCGGCTCTGACCAATATCCAGAATAGAGATGCAACCCTGAACGCTGTTCTGTGTCAGTTCCCTGTAACTGTTGTTGTAAACAAGTACCTTTCGCCCCGGGACATCATTAATCTCAGAAACGCCACCAGCACCGACTCTGCGGTCCATGACAACTTGAGCTGGTGGTTGCGTTCGCATTATCCAACGCAAGAGTTTGAACACCGAAAATGCTCCGAGGCCATAGATTACCTTTCTTCCAGAGAGCGCACGCAGGACGCCAACCCTTTGCGCAACGCTTCCCCTGACGAACAACACCTGATCAACGAGAAGCTCCAGACCTTCCAGGAGAAGATGAGCCCTCATCTTGCCGTCGATCACCTCCCGACATCGTCCCGGGATGAACACCCTGAACAGCCGGACTTTGTGAGCGAAGACGCGCAGGTGTTTTTTTCCCGGCTGCTCAAAAAAGATCAAGAGACACAGCAGGAAGGGCGCCAACACACGCACATCTGTCACTTTTTCCTGAGCAGGGCTTTTTCTGAAAAAAACTGGGCTGCTGCCTTCAAAATGCTGGAAGGCGCACAGCTGGAACAAGAAAAAAGCAGAAGCACATTGCCCCTGACTGGTTTTCTCGATGGTGACAAAACCTCCTTGCTCCACAACAAGTCATTCTGGGAAGAAGCCAGCCCTGAGTGGCTGAAAATGCTTCTTGCCCCGGGGGTTCTGGATGTCAATCAGAGAAGTTCCCCCCTGGGCGTGACCCCCTTGACCGAAGCTTGTCGAACGGCACCGAATGCCGATGCTGTCAAACTGCTGCTGGATGCCGGAGCTGATCCAAACCTGGGAGGAGCCTGCGGTTTTGGACCACTGCATGCCTGTCTGGGCCCCGATGTACCTGCACGGATGAGCAAGCTGGATGCCTTGCTGAGCCACCCGGCAATTGATGTCACAAAAACAGCTGCGGGTACATCCCCCCTGCACATCGCCATAAGCTCCGGACTCTCCTGTGCTGTGGAAAAAATCGTGCAGCATCCGGCAGCCAGCCTGGACCGATTTCTCTCCCGCACCCAGGGCTCTGCCCTGACTTACGCAGCCAGGCTTTTCCTTTCAGACAAGGACTATCCAGCCAGGGTGCTATACACGCTGGCTGCGGCAGGCGGGCGCCTTGAGCTTTCTCCCCAGAGGAGACAGAACCGCAACGACGACGCGCATGACATAGCCTTGTTCCTGCAAGCGGCAAGACGCCAGAATTTTCCCGAAGACAGGATAGACACCCTGGCAGACGTCCTTTGTGATGGCCGGATAGACGAGGTGCTGGCAAGCAATCCATGGCCGTGCAGCATTCTGTAACCGCCCCGGCCACCAGCCACCAGCCACCAGCAGAAATTGTCACACCTGCAATACCTGCCGGTAGCGCACCGGCGGGCGCGACAAAGCGACAAAGCGACAAAGCGCCCGCCTCAATAGCAGAGCCAAGCTCAGTCTGGGGCACCGCTCTGGTTACGGCCTTTTGAACGCCACTGTGGACAAGGTGCCGCTTGAATTACATTTACTTTGACGCCTTGTTTTCATACAATCCGCGCCCGCTTCGCTCTTCAGGGCTTACGCACCAGTTGATCATGGTCGGAATGCGTATAAAACACTTACTTTTTTATGACACGCAAGCCAGATCCCCTGATCACATTCCTCGAAACCCTCGAAGATGTGCGCCGTGCCGCGTCCTGTCGGCATAACTTCACAGACATACTTGTTATAGCGGTCTGTGCCATTATCGCCAACGCTGACACTTGGCAGGATATGGAAGAGTTTGGGAAGGAAAAGGAAGACTGGCTTCGAACATTTCTGGAGCTGCCGCACGGTATACCCTCTCACGACACATTTTACCGCACCTTGTGCTTGTTGGACCCCAACAAATTTCAGGAGTGCTTCACCCGCTGGGTGAAATCCGCATACCCGGAGGCTCTGGATATCCCAGACGAAAAAGTTGATGTGGTGCCCATTGATGGCAAGGCC
>MPMQ01000153.1 GCA_002238585.1 Kistimonas sp. bin40
GGCACCGGCGTACCAGCTGTTCGACCAGCGGACTCAGGGTCCACAGGCGACCATTGAGCTCGACCTGCGGCCACTGGCCGGATGCAGACGCAGAAGAACTGGCAGCAGGCTGCGGGGAATGGGCTTGTCGGCCCTGGTGGGGGGAAGAAGGTTGCATTATTCAAGATCCTCTCAAACGAAAACGACAGTGTGAAAATGACGAGTACACCAACGAGTGCGTTAGACCTGAAACGATGCGGCAAGTTCCTCTCACGCGTGAAACAAAGCCTGCTGAGAGCCGCCGGCCTCTACCAGAGCCCAGACTTTCCTGTGTTGTGTGAAGGAGCTTCCCCGTCGTCCGACGGGCCTGCTACAGGACGCTGTTTCCCCCCAACGCAGGCCATAGTCCCTTGCTGCAATCGCGCTGCGTTCAGGCCTCCGCTCCCGGACCGCCCAGCGCCAGCCTGTGGCTGCCCGGTGACGGGAGACACGGCATCGGCCGACGCACACAGTGAACGAGGCAAAAGGATGACGCGGACCTGACCTCTGGTAGCGCGGTCCAGCAGCAGAACGGATCTGGTGCCCCGATTGTGTCAACTCATGCCTGCCACACCACAGGCCCCAACTGCAGAAAGAACCCGTCATCCTGCCTGGATATAATCCGGTTGCACACTGTGATACGCCCTTCCTTCACCGATTTACCACGCTTCACTGGCAGGAGTGACTCCGGACCTCTGCGCTCATCAATATCCCCCAGCGTCTCCAGCCAGTGCCAACCACCGGCCGAGTGCCCGTACAGCTTCGCCTCGAACTCCATATCGTTACCGAACGGAAGAGCCGTGCTGACCCCCACTGTGAAACATCTCTCCTCAGGTACATAGCGGACCGCAACCTGGCTGAATGCTTCTTCTTCCCACAGGAAACTCACAGCCTCGGTCAGATTGCGTCCCGTCGCATGGGGACCCATCTCCTCTCGCATGGCAGCGGCAGGCAAGTAAATGAACACACTCCTGTAACCCCGTTCTGGCTGGACATACACCGCACCGAATGCAGTACAGGCCGGCATCAAGTCATATTGACCAACAGCGGGAGGACCGGGAAGCTGGGGATTTGCGGGGCAACGACGACGGCAGGCATCAGACTCCTGCTCAAAGTGCATAGCTGTGTGGGTCCTCATACACCAGCTACAGGGCAGGGGACGCACCAGACAGCCTTGCTGGTGCTGGGCCAGCTCCCGCCGCGGCATATTGGTGATGCAGTCTGGACAGGGAATCAAGGCCTCCGGGCAGGTGCGCTCGTGCGCGCCGTTTTCGATATCCAGAAAGCGCAGGCCCCTGGCATTACAACCGCGCGGGCAGGACACAAGGCGGTCATCACAGAGGCCTGTATGGATTTCCAACGTTTCACGCAGAATTTTTACGTCACAGAACGGGCAGTCGACCGGAAGCTTCTGGCAGTGGGGGTAGTGCCCCTCCATCAGGCTGCGGGGACTATGAAATCCACAGCCCCAGGGACAGTTTTCCATAATATCAGCGGGCACCGCCGCTTCTACGGCGTCATACAAACGGGGCAGGAGTTCTGCTGACTGCTGCACACGCTCGCGCAGCTGGGAAGGCGTCAACTGCTCCAGCGCACTGGCGTTGTACCGGTAAAACTGGGTCAGCTCACGCAGGCGTTGTTCTTCAGCGGCCGTGGTCATCAGGGCACCCAGGCTGACAGGTCTATGGCCACAGCTCTCTTCGTGTGCCTTTTGTGTGGCACTGAAAACGGTCTCCTGGCAGCCGGGGTGAGAGCAGGCCTTCGGCACCCATTCGCAGTCCGGCTCGTGCAACCGCAGCGCACTGGCTGTCCCTTTCCAGTCGCACCCATACCGCGCCTGCGGACAGCTGTGCTCCCTCTGGCCGCAGACCTCGATGTGCTCTGCGACTCGCGTCGCCGGTCCTTTCCAGTTGTCGCACTCAACGCAGAATAACTCGGTGAGAGGCAGCATCCGGCCCAGCTCAAGGTCCTTCTGTTGCGCGACTCTGCTGGCGGCGGCCGGTGCCCGGCACTGAGGGCAGGTTAATGGCTCCCCGGTTTTCACCATGCTCTCGTAACAGGGTGTGCACACACAGTGATACAG
>MPMQ01000154.1 GCA_002238585.1 Kistimonas sp. bin40
GGGGCACCAGGGAATCTCCAGTCGCCTTATGAGAATTCTGTTGTGGGTGTCGAGTTGCCACAGGCACAGTGAGTGGTCACGTGTCAGACCCAGCAGGTGCGGACCTCTGGGGCTGAGTTGGATGCGGATAAAAGGGGCGCTGTCCGGTTCGAGGGGATACAGCTGGGGGCTCCAGCTGGCGGGGTTGGTGGCATCGAGGCCTTTTCCCCAGAGCAGGATGACATCTTTGTACACCGGGGCCTGCCAGTCTGGCGTGATAAACAGCAGGGCCACCAGCGCCGGCTCCCATTGCCATGTGAAGCTCTTGGGCGCTGTCTTGTAATGCTGTGCTGGCAACTGTTCCCAGCGCGACAGGTCTGCCCGCCAGCATGAGGTTTGCATGGTCATGGCTTGCCGGTCCCCGCGTTTTTGGATCAGGCTGATCAGATCGCCGTTTCTCATGCAGACAAGTCGGCAGACGGCGTGGGAGGGTGCAATCTCGTACAGGACCTCAGCCTTCCAGTGTCCGGTGTCTGCGACTCTGCGCCATGCGAGCACGGCATGATGATGTGCACTTATCAGGGTGTCCAGGGCATGTCCGGCAAATGTGGATTTCACGACAGGGCTGTCACTTCCTGGCAAGGAAAGGAATTGCTCTTGCCAAGTGTCGTCTTTCCAGCCGTACAGGCGCAGCGAGGAGGGGACTGTCCTGGTGAAGGTTGTACCTGCGGCCAGCTGGACGTGGACGGCCAGCCAGCGGCTGCAACTGCTGAATGAGCACTCCCGAACATACTCCAGCGTGTGCGTCTGTAAGTGGATACACTGCGGCGCGCCAAAAGGGATGTTGACCGGTTTCAGACGCAGCTGCCCGGCAGGGATTTGCTGGCGTTCCATGCAGTAGCGAATGAGCCCGGACAGCATAAGACGCGCTACTTTTTCCTGGTGTCTGCTGGCAGGCGTCGGGGATGACAGCCGGTGTTGTGCCTGCAACCGCAGCAGCTCCTGATGCTGGCATTCCAGCACGGGGAGGTCGGGGTGCCGGTGCTGGATCAGCCAGGGGCGTGTGCGGCTGACATAACCGGCAGCGCCCTGGTCTGGCGCCAGCTGCGGTGGGAGCGGATTTTTCCGCAGCCACTGGGCCAGGCGCAGTCTGATGCCGGGCAGATTGGCGCGCCAGCGGTGGCATACCAGTGCACACTGACCATAGGTTGAGAGGGCAAGGTAGCTGAATATCTGGTCAAGGACATCGTCAGGCAAAGTCGGGAGAGCATCCGGACGCCAGACGGGGGGCGAATCCGGGGACGGAGCGGCGGCAGAGGACTGTTCCCGCCTCGGCAGACGGGGTGAGTCGCCTTCGGCAGTCCTTGTGGGGGTCAGACTGCGGCGGGAAGCTGCAGCGCCGGGTGGCTTACAGACTTCAGGCTTCTGGTGGAGACCAGCCTCCGATGTTGTGCCTGGGTGAGATGGCGAAATATTCATGGCCGGTAAGCCTCACTGTGTCCTCCCTGTTTGGACAGTCTGGTGCTGTGGTGGTTCCCGGCGCGGCCGGGAAAGCCCGGGCTGGTGTCGTGCCGGCAGGCTCCTCTTCTCCTGCTTTTTTCCGGATCGGTACCGCTGTTATATGCCAGGAGGGCGGCCCCGGTACCAGCATGACAGGTGAGGATGGGGGCGGAAAAACTGTCCGCGCTATCACCTCAGCGGCAGCGCTCATCCCGGGAGCGCGCGAGTCGGGGTAGCAGGGTCAGAGCCCAGTCTCCTGTTGGCCCTCTTGTGGCTGGAGGGAAAGGGCACCCTCATCATCGGGTACAGTGCTCAGCTGTAACATGATGGGGTGTGCTTCCTTGCATGTCAGCAACAGCGATAGCCCGTCCGGGCTGGGATTCATAACCACCACAGGCCTGCCGACACGGAAGCTGGCTTTTTTGACCCAGTCTCCGTTGCTGTCAGGTCCATGAATCCACAGGTCGCCTTCCGCTCCACTGACTGTTGCACAGAGCATCTGTTCCGGTGGCAGAAATTTGCCCAGCGGTTTGGGGTCATGAGAAGCGACAATCTGGCGTCTGGTCACCCTTTGCCAGCAGTCGGTGTTGTCCTTGCGGAAAATGTCGA
>MPMQ01000155.1 GCA_002238585.1 Kistimonas sp. bin40
GCTGCGTAGCAAACGGCTGCCATGTTCCCCTATCAACGAAACAGGCGACGAAAGTCAGCTCTATTTCCGGGCAAGGATGCTAACGACACTGGCGTGTAAGGTTTTGCCTTGATCCTGGGCGAGAGCCAGACTCCTCGGCACCGGGCGCAAGGCTTCGCTGATGTCCGCTGTCTTACCACAGCCACCAGGGACGAAGAGACGAAAAGACGAAGAGACGAAAAGACGAAAAGACGAAAAGACGAAAAGACGAAAAGACGAAAAGACGAAAAGACGAAAAGACGAAAAGACGAAAAGACGAAAAGACGAAAAGACGAAAAGACGAAAAGACGGGGCCTGGACCCGGTGCCCGTTGCTTATAATTGACGACACTGCTTGTTGCGCGACCTCTGTCGTGTGTTGGTTGAACCAACAGCGAATCTCCCAGGCTGCGCACCCAAGCCGCCAGGGGACGGGTGAACACCCCCTGTAATGACAAGCCTGTTGGGCTGCCCCTTGGCAGGCACCTCGAGCTGATGAGAGGGTGCAACATGCGACGGTGGCAGCGTTTCGCAGAGCGCAGCAGCCAGCGTCGGACTCTCCTTAAGGCAGCAGTCGTCCCAGTAAGCTGAGCACCGCTGTTTCGACACACAAAACCCGGGCACCAAGATGGACAGCTGTAAAGCCATATTCCTGGAGTCTGCTGATCTCATAGGGTATAAACCCGCCTTCCGGCCCCACCGCCAGTACCAGCGGTTCATTCAGAGCATGAGGACAGGGTTCTGCTCCCAGGGGGTGGGCGACCAGCCGACGACAGCCCTGCGCCAGAGCCGGCAGGCGATCTTCAACAAAGGGACGGAACAGCGGCTCGTGTATCACTTCAGGCAGGACTGTGTCCCCTGCCTGCTCCAGTCCCAGCAGCAATTGTTCCCGCACAGCAGCAGGTTTGAGCAGGGGAGACTGCCAGAAACTTTTTTCCACCCGAAAGCTGTTGGTCAACACTATCCGTTTTATGCCCAGGGCGGCGAGACTGCGCAAAATACGTCTGACTTTTTTGGGACGCGGCAGGGCCAGCAGCACAGTGACAGGAACAGGGGCCGGTGGTGGTTTGTTCAGACAGTAGTCCAACTCCAGCACTTGCGGCGACAAGCGGACGATTTGTGCCTCGCCTAACCGGCCGCCGAGCTCCCCCACCCGGAGACTGTCACCTGGCCGGGCTCTATGCACAAGGCGTACGTGCTCCAGGCGTCGCCCCTGCACAAGGGCTCGCCCGGGCGCGACTATATCATCCGGCTGTAAAACAAGAAGATTCATCCGATGGAGACTTTTATCTGCAGGGGACCCAGCGAGAAAGAAGTAAGCCAGCCTCAAAAAGAAGCCACATGGGTATCGCCAGAAGAAGCTGGGAGATAACGTCCGGCGGTGTCAGGAGCATGCCCAGTATAAAGCAGCCAACCACCACATAGGGCCTGTAACGCCGGATGGCTTGTCTGGTTGCCAGTCGTGCTGCAACCACCAGCACAATGGCGACTGGAATTTCAAAAGACACCCCGAAAGCAAGAAACATGCCCAGTACAAAATCCAGATAGCTGCCAATATCCGTCATGATGGCCACGTGCTCCGGACCCGTGTGGGTCAGGAAACCAAAAGCCAGCGGAAAGACAAGGTAGTAGGCGAAAGCCGCGCCAGTGTAGAACAGGGCTACGCTCGACACCAGCAGCGGCACCGCCAGCCTCTTTTCACGGCGATACAAACCTGGTGCCATGAAAGCCCACAGCTGGTGTAAAACAAAGGGTATGGCAAGAAACAGGGCCGTTACCAGGGTCAGCTTGAAGGGGACCAGAAAGGGGGCCGTCACTTCCGTGGCAATCATGCCGCTACCCGGTGGCAACCAGACTCTCAATGGCGCGGAGACCGCAGCGTAGAGTTCATTGGAAAAGGGAAGGCAGCCAAGGAAAATGGCCAGCACCACGCCGCCAGACCACAGCAGCCGCCGACGCAGCTCCAGGAGATGCTGGACAAGAGGGCGCCTGGTGTTGGCAAGGCCGGGTGTAGGGGGGCTCATGGTCCTTGCACCACAGGACG
>MPMQ01000031.1 GCA_002238585.1 Kistimonas sp. bin40
CAATTCACGCAAATACAAACAAGAAATACGTATGGACAATTTTTCTGAGCTGGCGGTGGACGTTGGCAAAAACAAAGATTTCTACTTGACTTCCGATGACAGACAAGTGGGTCGTTATGCATTGGAGTTTTTGCGCGAGCATGTTGGCGATTTGAGCAGAGGGTATCGTATCCCTGAAACCATTAAAAATCGCAGTCAACTCTGGTTGTCTTTCAAAGGAGCTTGTGGACCACTGCACCAGGATGTGATCAATAATATGTCGGCGCAGGTTAACAGCATGAAAGGATTGATTCCGATCTATTTCATTCAGGAGCAGTACTTGTGTGACAACCCACGTGAGCAGCGCGATACATTTCCTATGGGGTTGATCCAAATATTTTATAAAGATGGAAATTATAACCTCTATCGAGGTGGCGATCGATTTATGTGAAGTGCTTCCTATTCCTGTCGATTGCTGCTGCAGCCTGGGAGGGTTGACATTTCGATTATTGTTGGCTTTGCGAATTCCTCTTTGGAGGAGTTTTTGAGAGTTTGCCTAAGCAGCAATTTCGGTTTTGGAATTGTTGTTGTTTATGCCATGATTTATATGATTGAAGGGAATGCTTCATGCCCAAAAAAATGGAATATATTGTGCATTTGTCTACATCTATTATTTTTCTTCTTCTTGCCCTTATGTTTCTTAATTTGGATGTTGGCACGATAAACCTAGGTGGAGCTCATGCTGGAGCTCATGGTGGAGCAGGGCTTCTTATTTTGCTGGCAATTATAATTTTTGCGGTCTTCCCTGAGCCTTTCGGAAAATATTTTGCTGTTGTTGGCTGCGTGCTGATAAGTGCTTATGCATTGCGTCTAGCGCGAAGAATTAAACGGGATTGAATGGATGTCAAGTCCGCGTAATTGTCCGGGACCTGACACCCAAGTAGCAATTTCGGTTTTGGAATTATTGTTGTTTATGCCATGATTTATATGATTGAAGGGAATGCTTCATGCCAAAAAAAATGGAATATATTGTGCATTTGTCTACATCTATTATGTTTCTTGTTCTTGCCCTTACGTATCTTAATTTGGATGTTGGAACGACGAAACCAGGTGGAGCTGGTGCTTTAGGACTTCTTATTTTTATGACATCCGTAGTGTATGGGGTGCTTCCTGAGCCTTTCGGAAAATATTTTGTTTCTTTTGGCTGCGTGCTGATAAGTGCTTATGCATTGCGTCGAGCACGAAGAATTAAAAGGGATTGAATGGAAGTTGCATATGTCTGAAATTTTTTTAGATAAGTATTCATGTGATCTTGGTGCTAAAGCCATGAATCAGGTTTTGCGTGAGCATGATGAAACTTTTTATGAAGGGGAGCCCGAGAGAATTTGGACATACTTTGCTGC
The DNA here is from genome assembly GCA_002238585.1 of Kistimonas sp. bin40. GTDB lineage: Bacteria > Pseudomonadota > Gammaproteobacteria > Pseudomonadales > Endozoicomonadaceae > Sansalvadorimonas. The sequence continues at coordinate 1,383 of MPMQ01000031.1, forward strand.
TAAAGTTTGAGATTTTGCAAGAAATAGTTGGAGTTCTATGACACAAGCAGAAAAGGTTTCTGCGGTCTCAGGAGCTGTCGCCACGCTAGCCCAATTTGGGATGTCCAGGGTGCCTCTATTAAGCTCTGTGGTATTGCCTGCAGTGATTACGTATTACATGGCATCTTCTACAAATGTTATAGACCAAGTACAGAATAGGCGTTCAAGTTCGCCAGAATACGCAGCTGAGAATTGAAAAATGCCGAATTCCTTCCAATACCTTTCATAAGGTTTCTGCTGGTTTGAAATCTTGGAGGGTTTTCGGCTTGCCACTGGTTATACCTGTATTCCTGATTCTGCCTTCTGATAGCTCTCCGGCTTCGACAGTTGAATAATCTTGTTTTCGTCCACAGCCTTTTTCAGCCAAGCATTGAGCTGTGTTTTGTTCACATTCAGGGTCTCGGCAAGTTTCTCGACTGTGGTTGGGTTATCCAGTTGATTCAAAATGATCGGTAAAACGGCCTGATATATTGACGTCGGGCAATCGGGTTTTTGGGCTTCGGCCTTGACGACTGGCTCCGGTGCAGCGATTACAGTTTTTTCTTCCATAAGCTCGGTGGTCAGTAGCGGCTCTTCGGCAGCAACCGTCTCCCGGGCGGCCTGAAAACCAAAAAGGCCCGAATGCTGTTTGGCCCGGTTGTCCCGAGCGTCAACTGCCAAGTCATGCAGCAGTTGTCTGAAATTGCTGCGATCAATTGAGTCGGGCCATGCTATGGCACCCAGATCCAGCAATGGACTGTTTCCCTGAGGCACATCATCTCCAGTTCGAACAAAGACGGGAACTGCGTTTTTCCGCTTGAGTTCTTCTTCAGCACCAGCCCATGTGCCGCCTTTTTTGTGCTCTGCGCTGACGACCAGACCATAATCCGACATCGCATAGATGAGCTTGTTTCTTCCCATGGCTGCTCCCACGGTGAAGCGGGCATGGGGGTGATAGGGAGAGAGCAGCAACAGACGTCCATCGGCAATCGCATGGTGGGCGCTACGTTCTACGCTTTTCTTCAAGAGGTTTTCGGCAAGGATTCCAATGGTCACGCCACCAGCCTCAAGGGCGGCTGTCATGGAAATCTGGTCTACACCCCGAGCACCTCCCGATACAACCGGCATGTGATTATTGGCACAGAACTCTGCTACCTGACGGGTGAAGGATTCACCGGTCTGATCCACATTCCGTGAGCCGACAATGCCGAGTCCGCCACCCTTTAGCAGGGATCGATTGCCTGCGCCAAACAACAATGGGGGCGACTTATCTTTAAGATGCTTTTTATAGCGAGCTGGGTAATCTGTATCGCTTCGGCTGATAATCCAGATGCCATTGCGCTCCCATTCTTCCACCGCGAAGCCAAGCTGCACGCCACGACCCAGCAGTGATTCCAACCGTTGTTTATCAATATCCGAGCCTATGGAGGCTTCGGTAATATTTTCTTGTTGTAGCAGGTCACCGGGGCGCATTTTCACCTCGATAAGCCAGCGAACAAGCGATGAGTATTCTGTCAACGACAGCGGCTTTTCGGAATGATCTTTTCCGAAAACACCGCAGAGCAGAATTATCGCTTTTGTATCTTCTGTTAAACAATCGCTCATCATCAATCCATCCTTGGCGAGTTCAAGGCTAATGCCATTGGATATACTTTGGTGCAACCCACTTGCCGCAACAAGGCCGATGCCACGGTGAAAGTCCATCCGGAATCGATCATGTCATCGACTAACAGGCACGGCTGATAGTCTTTGGGTTCCAGGTTTACATTGAATACACCATCCAGATTTCTGACCTGCTGGAAGCTGTTTTCCATAAATTTTTGCTGCCTATTGGTGCATGTTTTTTCAATGCATGGCACAAAGGGCAAGCTGAGTGCGGTTGCCAACCTTGCTGTAAAATCGGGCACCAGTTCAGGTTGATTCAGTGATGGGATGTATGTCACCCATTGCGGAGCCGGATCAGGAGACCATGCTTGCAGCATCTCGACACAGGCCGCTACCAGTTCGTCGCCAAATCGATTGGTCTGGCATTTACCATGCGCCACAAGCTGTCCCCAACCGGCATCGCGCCAAAGACTTAATGCACGGCCTTCCTCTGCCAGTTGTTCCGGAGGAATTCGAGATCCGCTTAATGGGGATTGAGTAAACATATTTTTGGCTGGCCACTGCTTTCTTGGCGAAAGTCGCTGATAAGTTCCACGAAGGAACAGACCGGCCCGGTTGGCCAAATCGTTGTCATAGGTTTCATCCAACAGCAACCTGGGGTTGCAGTTTCGGCATTGCCCGCAGGCTGCTGGCGACGGATCGTCCAGAGCAGCCTGTAAATAGGCCATCAGACAGTCAGCGTGTTCCATATAATCACGCATCTGTTGTTGCTCTGTCCGCCGTATATCGGTGATGGCATCGACGTATGCCTGATCAACCTGATAAGCAGCAGCGGTTGCTGTCACCTGCCATTTTGTTCCGATCTTTGTAATCGGCGATGGAGATTCGGCGGTCATAAATTTAATGGCTTTGTCGATCTGATTCTTGCGAAGATTTAAAACATGTTGCATTTCCGGTACGGAAAGTCCGTTATTGGATTCATTCAGCGCCCTGAGAATTTCAGAAATATGCTGCTGGGGCGGGAAAGCATTGCGTATGAAGAAATCGGCAATACGGTCATCCTCTTCGCCACAGAGCAAAATGCCATAAGCTTCATTGACAGCGCGACCCGCTCGGCCAACCTGCTGATAATAATGAACCACTGATGCCGGTCGTTGAAAGTGAATGACAAAGCCAAGGTCCGGTTTATCAAAGCCCATCCCAAGGGCGACAGTCGCTACCAGTACTTTGATTCTGTTATTCAGAAGTTGTTGTTCCAGTTCCTCTTTGACTGAGCTTCCATCTCCACGATCGGATATGTCCGCATGATAAGCCTTGGCATCAATATTGTTGATCCGGAGCCAGTCAGTTACCCGTTCGGCATCGCGCTGGGTCAGCGTATAAATAATTCCGCTTCCGGGGAGAGTTGGAATGATTTGCGCCAGCCATGCCATCCGGGCTGCGGGGCTGGGCATATTGATATTCTGGAGTTTCAGGCTCTTGCGAACCAAGGCCCCCCTTTGGAGAACAATATTCTGACCAAGCTGCGATTTAACATCGTTTACAACCCGGTCATTTGCAGTAGCCGTGGTTGCCAAAACAGGCACGTTGGATGGAATAGCCTGCAGAACGCGCACAATCCGGCGATAATCTGGTCGAAAATCATGCCCCCAGTCAGATATACAATGGGCTTCATCGATAACAAATAACCCAATATTGTTGCCCATACTGGCCAGAACGTTCTGACGGAAATCGTCATTTGCCAATCGTTCCGGTGAGATTAAAAGGACATCCACCTGATTCGACGCCAACTCACTCTGGATCTGTTCCCATTCCTCATTGTTGGTGCTGTTGATGGTGCGGCCTGTTATGCCAATGCGTTGTGCGGCCTCGAGCTGATTCCGCATTAACGACAGCAAGGGAGATATCAGAAGCGTTGGACCAGCACCTTGGTCGCGTAATAGTTTTGTGGCGAGGAAATAGACCATGCTTTTCCCCCAGCCAGTGCGCTGCACAACAAGAACCCGGTTTCGATTTAAAAGCTGCTCAATGCTTTCCCATTGGCCGTCACGAAAAGAAGCGACTGGATTATTCAGTGCCTTTCTCATGTATGCTTCGGCTTGCTGTCTCATGCTCGCATCTCAATTCCAGCTTCAGCTATGTTAACGCCAGCCCTTTATGTCTCAAAATCACCAAGTCAAGATGTCCCCTCGATTAACCTGGCCGATACCTGTGGTGACCAAACAACAGGGAAGCGGCCATGATCAACCGAAAGGGCTGGATGATGATATAGGAAATGCGCAGCCGTGGCTGCCATATCAAGGATATTGCCAACAAATTGGATTGCTGTGCCAAAACCGTCAGCCGGCCCCTCAAACACCAGAAATGATCATGGCTTTGAATGGGGCTGTCTTCCCTGGAATCGGTGGCCGTGTGGGTTGCCGGGTGGCGGACACCCTGGCCTGCGAGGATCCGGGTTCGGTCATATCGTCTGCTGCAATCTCTTCCAGGCGATATCCCAGGCGATCCGTTCCTGCTCCAGACGGACATTCTGCCCCCAGGCATTGCGTTTGATGGCCTGATACACCGTCTGCTCAAGATCCGTCAGCAGGGGCAATGTTTCCGCAGTATGCTGGTCCTTCTCTTCCACCCATAATTCCTGATGCCTGTGAAGCGTGCCTTCGTCCATCAAGAGGGATGTCAGCCCAGGCAGATGGCTTCTGGCGCGATTGAGAATCGCAAAGCCATGCGTGTCCAAATCTCCCCAGTAGACGCAGTGGGCCCTGGTGACCCAGGGCAGACGGCCCAGCACGTCGACCCCATAACCCAGCTGCATAATGACAACCGAACCCGATAGATCATCAAAAGCGAGACCGGTCTGCAGGTTCTCGACAATGAATACTTTACTGACAGGCAGATCAAGCGCAGCCAACTGTTCCCAGGGTGCTGATATATCGTTCAGACCGCCAACCCGCCGCCTCAGGCTCTCGTCCAGAATGCGCAGACGGATGCGTTGTGGTGGTGCCTTGAGTCCGCAACGCCCATAAAAATCAGAAGTGGAGAAATCACCTTCGGTTATGGATCTGGCTTGCACCGCCTCAACAAGATCTGCCAGAAGCCCTTTGCGTTTTTCAAGCCACTTGCTGTCCAGACCACTTACGGGTAGCTGTCTGGGATACAGGTTGGAAGCCGGATTCTCCTTGAGCCAGGCGATCATATCGGTAAGGCGTCGATAATCCCTCTCGCTGTAATCAGCGAGAATGGAAAAGTGACGAGGCAGCTTGTCGGAAAGCTGAGGCCAACACCCGACAAGATTCCTGTATCGCTGTTGGGCTCGATCCCATCGCTCTGTCTCCCCAATCCATTGTGCAACGTCGCCGGGGTCAGACAGCAGCAGTTTCTCGGGAACAGGCTGTGTTCCCAGCTTGCGCCAACGCCTTTCGCTCCAGGAAAGTGATCCCACACCACTCCAGGATTGCCAGGCTGCTACCCAGGCACGGACATCTTCAACCTGCCTCAGCGCCTGGTTCTCGCTGGGAACAACCAGATTGACCTCCAATGGCCAGGCACTGTCTTCCAACTGCGCCAGTTCGCCGCTTGCTTCAAGCCACTTGCGATGCCTGTTCCTGAAACGGCGCATCAACTCCTTTTGTACATCATCTGGAAACTTCAAGACGCGGCTCCTGATGTGCATGAGCGGGCAGATTCAGACGCTGCTGCTCCGAATCGTATTCGATCATCAGCACACCAGAGACGCACCGGTCATGGATATCGATAAAGCATGCACCACCAATAAACGGTTCCAAAGTCATGACCGACTTCAGCGGTGTGGCGACAATCATCTGAAATCCGAAGTTCTTGAAGATATTCATCGCCAACGCGGTGAATTCGTTGTCGGCCTTGTCAAAGGCCTCATCGAGCACCACCGGCGCATACATGGGAACGCCATGTTCATTGCCACCCAATTGGTAGCGCAGCGCTGCGGCCAGACAGGTCGTGGCCAGCTTCTGCCGTTGACCACCCGACTTGCCGGAGCCACTGCGATAGACCTCCACCTCGACACCGCTCTCATCGGTCTCCTGGCCGATGAATTCCATGTGCTGTCGTACATCCAGCACCGCCTGGCGCCAGCGCTTGTTCTCCGGCTCCTGGCTGGAAAGGCGTTCCACCAGACGACGCAATGCCAGGAAACGCGACTCCGCCAGCTCGCGGTCCTGGCTCCAGGCGTGGCTCAACGCCTGCTGGATCTCCTGTTTGAACGCGCGCACATCCGGCAGCTGGCGGTCGCTGGGGTCGATTTGCAGAAAGGTGGTCTGGTTTGTGCTCTGGTTGAAGGGCACCTGAGCCAGGCTGTCGTTGACCAGAGCCATGCGCTCCAGGATCTCCTTGCGCGCATCGTTCAGATAAGTCGAAAGCGCCGCCAGGTTCTGGTGACTCTGACTCTCCAGCAATGCAAAAAAGCGCTGTTCGTGGGCTGGAAGGCCATCGCTCTCCAGCCGGGTCAGCTTGGCGAAAAAATCCGATGCAGCAGCCAGGGTCGCATCCAGGCCTTCCGCTTCGGCAGGCCATTCGAAAATGAAGGCGTCGAACTGCTTTTCGATGAATCGGTCACACTTGCCCATCTCTTTGGTCAAGGCTTCCATCTTGTCGCGTATCGCTCTCTCCACAGAACGGATGAGCTTGTCCAGATTGTCCAACCGTACTGGTTCCGCGAGCCTGTCGAATCGCTCGTCCAATCCCTGCTGTTGTCGAGGCGTCAACGGAACAAGGGTTGGATCCTCCTGGAGGTTCTTCAAGGTCTTCTCGTGTTCATCGACTTTGCCGACGACTTTCTCATAGTCGATACGCGTCTTGCGTAGCTCTTCATCGGCATCCTTGACGAGCTTCTGCTGCCGCTCGATTTGATCGGCTACATTCTTCAGTTCGGTGTTGCCTTCCAGAGCATCACGAATGCGGCGTTCCAGCTTGTCGATGCCCGTCAACAGCGGAACAACATCCACCTCTTGCCATTGCAGATTGACCAGCGTCTGACAGTGGATTGCGCGTTTGGCCCGGGCACCTTCCCGGGCAGTAAGCGCCTTGATTCGTTCCTCCAGATCAGAGATTTTCCCTGCAAGCTCCTGGGCCTCTTTGCGGTAGAGCGCCAGCTTCTCACGGTTATCAAATCCAAGCACCCAGTTGCGACGATCACCAATGCTTCGCCGATCATCCTTCTCGTGGCGAGTCTTGCTGTGTTTGGTCTGTCCCTCGCGCGTCAAGGCCCGGTCTGCACGCCGGAAGGATTGAATGGAGTCGACGCAGGCGTAGTCGAACCGGCGACGCAGTTCCGTAGTCAGCCACTGAGCTTGATTGCACTCTTTGATATTGAGCTTGAGCACCATTGAATCGGTACCGACCGGTCGTGCTTGCTGAGGATCTACCAGCCCCGTGCGGTAATAGACCAGTCGCTGCCCTAAATGGCGACTGTTGATGTGATGGGAAAGCGCGGAATAGTGACGTTCATCGACCAGCAGGGAGAGCGCAAAGCCATGCAGCACCCGCTCGATGGCTCCTTGCCACTGTGCCTCATCTGACTTGACCTCTATCAGCTCACCGATAAAGGGCAGCGCACTCTCAGATACACCGATGGAAGTGGCAATATCCTGGCGCAGATCCAACATGTGCGCGGGGATATTGGAGGGCTGCCGCTCCAGGGCTTTCACCTCGCCGGCAGTTTGTGTAAACGCCGTCTCGCTCTCCCTTTTCTGGATCACCAGCAGATCTCGCTGTGCGCGGATCTCGTTACTGCCAGTCTCCCAGCGTTCAAGCTCCTGACGCGCATCACCGACCCGCTCGGCAAAGGCTTGCGGCGAGTCCGGAAAGCTCCAGTCGAGTTGCCGGCAGGCTTGCCTGGCCTGTCCCTGCTTTCTCAAGCACTGCTCGCGCTGCTGCTCCAGCGTAGACTTCTCTGCTTGCCAGGTCTCCACCTGATCGCCACCGACCTCCCTGTGCCGACGTTCCGACTCGCGCAGGGAATCGTTGTGCTGGTTGAGCACTGCCTGTTTTCTGCTGATTTCCCCTTGCAAACCGTCAGCCTGAACATTCAGGCGCTCGATCTGTTCTTGCAGTAGATCAATACGACGATGCCCACCATAACTATCAATTCCGGTCAGAAGCTCGTTCAGGCTACTGCGTTCATTCAGCAGCGACTCGCGCTCCTGATGCTTCTTGCGTGCTGGAACCAGGGTCTCCACCTGTCGACGTGCGGTAACCACTGCCTGGTGCGCCGCATTGAGTTCATCGAACTCGCTGACCAGTCGATCGGCCACCTCGAAGGTCGCCGGTTTATCCAGCATGAAATCCCGCAGAAAGGTATTGAGGTCACCGAGGTTCTTGGCCGACTGGGTCTTGTGCAACAGGCGTAGCGCCATCTCGCTCTCGATACCGAGCAAGCGACGAAACCGTTCAGCGTAGGCGCTGAACTCACTGTGATGAAAGGCAGTTGCAAGTGTCTGTTTGAGCTTGCGCACATCCAGGTTGGACTGTCCGAACACCTCCAGCTCCTTGAGCTCGAAAGGTCGCTCGAAGATCATGAAATGGCGCTTCATATCGCCAGACCCGTTGGCACTCCCGCGCAGCCATAAAAGCTGCACCAATACAAAATGTTGATCCAGGGTATTGCGGTAGGTGAGCGCCAGGGCCGACCAGGTCGTCCCGGAACGCAGGTAGCGCGTGGCGATCTCACCCGAGGCATCGTCTTTTTGTTCCGCCCAGGCGCCACGGATATAGCTCACCAGGTTGCGGTCACGTCCTGTCTTTTCCGCCTCTCGTGCCGCAGCATTGAAGTCAACCCAGCGTGGCGGCACCAACAGTGCGGAGAAGGCATCAAGTAACGTCGATTTCCCTGCGCCCGAGCGGCCCACAAACAAAAAGCCCTGTTCTGTGATCGGGATGTCGTGAACCTCAGAGAAGGTGCCCCAGTTATAGACCTGAAGCCGGGACATGCGGAACTGCTCCGGCGCAAAGAGGTTGTGTGTCCTTGCAACCGGACTCATTCGTGATCCTCCCCTGATGGCTTCTCATCATCCTGTTCAGACGGGATTTCTGGTGCTTGCATGTCGTGGTAAATCCGGGTCAGTGCCTGAATCTCTTCGGCCGAGAACAGCAGCTTCAGTGTGGGTGAAATCTCGAAACGGTCCTCACTGGAGCGAATCTTGCGCAAGATGTTGTGTTTTTTGATTTTCTCGATGGAGGCATGGATGCGCTTCCCGAACAGGGCGCGGTCAGTGTTGCCGGCCTGTTCATAAACCCCAAGAAACTCGACGATCTCGTCGGTCGATACCACTGCACGGTCGCCCCGTGCTTCCGCCTGGGTGAGTCGCTGGCGCAGATGAAGCAGCAGAATGGAATCGAGAAAGGTCAAATTGGCGCGACGCAGGAGCCGGGGGACTTCCAGGTCACCCGTTTCGGCCTGACGGGTAAAGGCTACTTGCAAATCACGGTCGATCACCAGCTGCAGAAACAGCTCCGACAAACGGCTGCGGATGGCCATTTCATCACGAATCAGGATTGGCCAGAGCCTGGAGTGGCGCTGACCATCCAGGGACGGGCCGACGAGGAGCTGTGCCAGCACACGGCGGGCATCCAGCGACAACTCGCCGCTGTCGCCCTGATAGAGTGCCTGGTCCGATGCCTGTTCGGTGTCCTCTATCTTCGGCACCTCTTCCTCTGATGCCCCATCTTCAGACACATTATGAGACCAGTTCATCCAGGCGATCCCTCAAGAAATAGATTTTTGGAATGCGGGCGCGGCGTCCTTGATCATCTTCACCTACCCAGGCCACCGTCTCGGTACTCTCGCCCCTGGTTCCATGACGACTGCCGAGGGCCAGCAAACCAACGACACTCCCCAGTCCCTGCTCAGCCGGGAAGAGCTCCAGTACATCACCGATCGAGGCCTGGTCTCGTTGTTCGAGCAAGGCGCAGACATGCTCTTTCAAAGTGCGAAAATCAATTTCCGACTGCGCCACCAACTCACCCACCGACTCCAGATCAATGGGTGCTGGTTCACCCTCACGCATCGCCTCTGGCTCCGCCTGCAACGATGGATCATAGAGCACCCATTGGGACAGGGAGCGCACGCGGCTACTGGTCAGCTCCAGCGAATACTCCAGCGACTCGGTTACCCTGACCTTATCCTTGATCGACAAGGCGGCACCTTGCGCCTCTTTCAACAGCTGGTTCACACGACGCTGCTCGAGATATTCACGGCTTTGTACGAAGTGCTTGAGGCTGCGGGCAAAGGTCTGCAGCACCTCGTGGACGGTGCCACCTTGCTGCAGAAGATTCCTTGTCAGGCGCAGGAGGAAACGACGTTCCCGCATGTCCAGTTCGCGGACAAACTCGCGTGACATCACGCTGTCGAGGGATTCCTCCAGCATTGCCGCCTGCTCGGGATCGGTGAGCAGCCGCCAGAAGGCGGAGAAGGTACGGCCCGCCTCGCTCTCGGCAATCAGATCGATGCCGGCAAACAGCGAGTCGAGCACCTCGCCCCGGTTGCCATCGGTATCCATGATGCGCTCGCGCAGATCCCGATTGAGCTGCTCGAACTGGTCACGCACCCGGCGGAAATCACCGGTCAGGTCGTCGGCCAGGGAGATGATTTCGCGGGTCCGCTCCAGGGCAGTATCAAAGGGCAGGACACGCATCTGGCCCTTCTCAATGGCATCGATCTCTTTGTCGATGCGGGCCTGTTCCGCCATCAGACGGTCGATACGGCGGTATTTATCGGTATCGGTATCCTCAGCCAGCCCCGCCAGCGCCTGGATCACCAGCGACAGGCGACTCTCGGTCGCCGCCGAATGGGGTTCGGCGATGGCGGCCAGAAAACGGATTGCCTCCACTGTGGCGGTTGAGAGCTCGTACTGCTCCTCGGTGGCACCCGGCGGGAATCGTCGTTCGAGATAGCCATCACTCAGCCAGCTGGCCACATAGGCCTGCGCCGTTTGCGGGAAATCGTCCCCCTGGGCGCGCAGCTCTTCCAGATCTCGCGTCAGCCGCTCGAAAAGAATCGAGGCCGGCAGGCTGCGTTCCTTTTCATACAGATGTGACTGCAGCAGACCGATGACCGTCGGCCCATTGCCTGAGGCGAGCAACCGCCACAGCGGCTGATTGCGCATGCGGCGGTAGGCGGCGATGTTTTTGTCCGCTTTCATTCAGGGAAACACTGACCTGCCTGTCGGCAGGCGGGTTTATTGGTCGAAAGAGGATCTATAGTTGTCAGCGGCATTCTGTGCAAATTCACCAGGTACAAGTTATTGATTGGAAGGTTAAAGATGCAGCGCAGTGTTTCAGACTTGGAATATGCAAGCAAGAAACGGGGCCCGCGACGCGACAAGGACGCGACAAGTTGTTCGGTGAGCTTGGGGTCTTCGTGCCTTGGTCGGCTCTGCTGGCAGCGAAGCCATCCGCAGCTTTGTCGCGGTCGACCTGAGCCGGGAAGCGGCTCCCGCTGCGCCGCCCCTGCTCAAGTTCCAACGCCTGCTGAAAACATATCAGCTGACGGAGCGCAGTTTCGCCACCATAAACGATCACCTGGAGGCCAGAGGTGCGATGCTCGTCATAAGAATCTGGTTCGGCCTGACAAAGGTTCGTTATCCTGGACTGACGGAGGACAGGGCGCAGTTGTTTGCGCCTCAGGTTCCGGTTGCGTCCTGCACCGGAATGTTGCGGGAGAAGGGGCCGCAATACAGCTTGGCACGGAGTCATACCGGCCTGCGTGAAAGCCGTTTGAGGGAATTCCCCCCCCTTTGGGGTCGGGCTCGAACCGCCTTCCTCGGACTTCATACACAAGCTGACTTGTTCAGCACTTCCTTGAGGGCGAGCTGACTGACCGAACAGTGGCGCAAGGATATCCCTGCGCTGATCAGCGGTGAAAATTTCGCCAGAGTGCTGTTGGAGAAATCAAGGCGGAGCGTGCCATAATGGCGGGTAAAAGCCGTAACCCCAAAAGACGCGTCAGAACCGGAGCGGGAATAGCTGCATGAAAATAGACAAACTCCGCTTGAGCCATTTCCGCTGTTTTGAAGACTTTGAAATCACCTTTCATCAGCAGCTCACTGTTCTGGTGGCTCGCAATGGAGCAGGTAAAAGCACAGTGCTTGATGGCGTGCAGACGGCTCTGAACCTGTTTTTAACCCGTGTTCCCAAGGTCAAGGGATCTAATCCCAGGGATACCGATTTTCAGGTGTACCCGGATGGCCATCGGCCGCCCTATATGCGCGTCCGCTGTGAGAGCACTGATGGCATTATCTGGGATCGTACCGAGAAACGTGACCAGACCCGAAAAACAGCCAGCCAGATTCCGGAAGCTGTAGGTGTCAGGCAGTTGCATGAATATGTCGATGGGTTTATTGATGCTCATAACGACAATCAGCCGTACCAGCTGCCGGTCTTGATCTATTACGGAACCGAACGGGCTGTTTTTGATGTGCCCCAGCGTAAGCGAGGATTTGGTAAAGATTTTTCCCGTCTGGACTCTTATGAAGGTTCTCTGGAAAGCCGCACCAATTTTCGACGTTTCGTTCAGTACTTTTATGTTCTGGAAGACCGGGAAGCCAAATTGCAAAAGGATGCCCGCTCTTTTGATATTGAGCTTCCTGAGTTGAAAGCCATTCGTAAAGCCATTGCTACACTGCTGCCGGAATTCAGTAACCCCAGAGGTGCTGAGCCAGCGGGTATTCAGGTCGACTGGAATAAGAATGGCGTGATAAAACAACTCCGTATTGAGCAGCTCAGTGATGGTTACAGAACGACTCTGGCCATGGTGATGGATATTGCTTCCCGCATGGCGGAAGCCAATCCGGAACTGGAGAATCCTCTGGAGACCGAAGGCGTGGTTCTTATTGATGAAGTCGATCTTCATTTGCACCCAGGCTGGCAACAGACCATTTTGCTCGATTTAATGCGCGCTTTCCCGAATGTGCAGTTTATTGTTTCTACCCATAGTGCCCAGGTTATTTCATCGGTTAAGCCGGAATGTCTACGGGTTATTGACTGGCAGGATAGTAAACCCGGACTGGTGCCCATTCAGTTTTCAGAAGGAGCTGAAGCCCAACAGATTTTGCAGGATGTGCTGGGATTGGAATCAGTTAGAGTCGCAGAGCTCGATATCGTTAAAAAACTCAACCGATATCAGCAGCTGATAGAGCAGGACCAGTGGAATACTGACGAGGCAAAAAAACTACGCAGCACTCTGGATAAATGGGGCGGGGAGCATGAACCGGAGCTGAAACGGCTGGATATGGATATTCAGATGAAGGAGTGGGATCGCAAGCAACAATGAAAAAAATCGTTAAGGAGAAAGAACCGCCGTTGTTGAGGAATTATCGAACCAGTGCACCGCAAAACACATGGGAGCAATTCAGGGAAGGGCTCTCACGCAGGCAAAAAATAAAAGCTGCTCTTCGTTCAGACCAGGGAGGAATCTGCGCCTATTGCGAGATCGATCTGAAAGCAAGAGACAGTGAGGGAAATGCCGACTTTCGGGTTGAGCACTTTCACCCAAAATCTGATAGGGCATCTTCCTATAACTGGGCTCTGGACTGGAAAAATTTGCTGGGGTGTTGTCATGGTGGCAACCAGAGGAATGTTGTTGATGCAGATGAGCGCTTTACCAGCCCAGATCACTCCTGTGATGTTCCCAAGGACAACAAGGTTCTTGATGATGTAATTCTTAACCCTTTGATGATTCCGGCATTTCCCTGTTTATTTTCCATTGAGCGAACCAGCGGTGAACTGAAGAAAAATACTACGAACTGTGGAATAGCCGGGATTGATACACAGAAAGTTGAGAATACGTTATTGCACCTGCGGCTGAACGCTAATCGATTGAAAAAATTCCGTAGGCGTGTATTGAATACACTGAATCAGGAAATGATGCAGCAGACGTCATCAGGGAAAACCATTTCTGAGGCCAGGACCCGGCTGGCAAAGATACATCTTCGTAAAAGCAGCGATGGCGACTGGCCTGCTTTTTTCAGTTCTATTCGGGCTTATCTGGGAAAAGAAGCAGAGAGTCACCTCCGTTCGATCGGTTATTTGGGCTAACACTATTTTTACGGATACTGGAAGAGGGAAAATATGGCGGTCTGGTTGGTAAGAGTGGGCACAAGGCCAGTACGAACATAAGTTCCTGCAGGAAACCAGCGTCTAGTGCCTGTCCGAAAACATGAAATTCTTGGTATTTCTGATTTGTAGGCCATAATTCCCAATGAAATTTTCAGACAGGTGCTAACACAAGGTATCGGTCATCGATGCCGACCATATATCCATTCATCGCACGAAGCAACTCCTTGGGGCATTCAGAAGTGACGGCGAATAATGGTCCCGGCAACGACCACAATATGGCGGCAGCAGAGTGCCGCAACCGGGCAAAGAAAACGATAGTAGAGCCTCTGCGCGCAGTTGCTGGGTGTGCTGGTATCGAGCACATCACCGATAACCAGCAGCGCCTCGACCTTTTCATCTTCGATGGTCCGATCCAACCAATCCAGAAGCACAGAGAACTCCTCATAACTTATCCGGTCATAAAGGGAGCGGCCTAAATTCCAATCTGATGTGTGGAGGATTTTTATTCAGTTCCTTCGACGTTTTCATCTCTATTATCGATGTTGTTTTCCCATTTGGCGCAGATGTTTTCGATATCAGGTGTCTTACCATTGGTGGACCAGCTTTTGAAAAATTGAGGATTTTTACTTCGCGGAGCCGGGTCAACTTCTCGCATTTCAACCAATGCAGGAGCCTGAACACATTCTCCAAGTACAAGGGCGCTTCTTGGAGCCAGTGCAGATAACTGTTCCAGTAATTGCCCATATATCCCAGGGACAATTTCTCGAAAGTACCGAAGGTCTTCCGGATTTTGCAGTCGATGCACCACGAAGGAGTTGCATTGCGAAAGCACCGTCTTAGACATCTCACTTGGTCTTTGAGAAGCGACAACTAATCCTAATCCAAATTTACGCCCCTCGCGTGCTATCCGTTCAAATACTTGCTTCGAGATAGAGTCGTCTTCATTCTTCTTGCCTTCTCGGATGTAGTTCTGGGCCTCTTCAAGAATAAGCACAACAGGGAATTCACCACGGCCGATACCACTTTCTGGAAAGCTTATCCGTTGCATAAATTCGTGGATCAATCGCCCAATAAGAGCTGTAACATTCTCCAAAACCTCTGAGGCTAAGAGACTGAGATCAACAATAACGACATTGGATCTTGAGGAACCCTTACGCTGCCTATCGTAAAAGGGAAGTTGGCTATCCTGATGGTTTCCAGAATCGGATAACTCACTCTGGGGATTGCTTTCCAGACCGAGTAGATCCCGTAAAAAGGCGGCAAGTGAGTGCTTTATCTTAGGCCATTCCTTTGTTGATGGACCGAAAAGAAAATCGAATCTTGAATCCTCAAGAAGACTGAATATTCGCATAAGCATGGTAGAGCAATTATCCCTTGCTCTGCTTGAGCTTCCATCATTTCTGGACATGGCCTCTTCAATATGTCGATAACGGAAATCCGTACGACTAAAATAAGAAGGGCAGTCAGCTGTGGCCATTGAGAGCGATTTATCACCATCCGGCAGGCGCGAGAGAGTAGACAACAGAGGGTCCATCTGGCCTTTGATTTTGGCTTGTTTTCCAAGATCAATTTGAGCATAGGACTCGAACTTTCCACCTTCGGAGGATATTCCGTCCCTGACAATGTTGCAGACGGTTGTAAAAAGATTCTTTAAGTTGTCAGGAGTGACTGAAGGATATGCTTGGCCTAGTGTAATAGCGGCTGTATTGGCAGAATTGTTGAGATAATATACGAGGCCATCACACAGCTGACGGATGGCCTTTGCATCACTTTTATCACCACCAGAGCAATAACCTAAAACACGGTTACATTCTTTGATTAAATCTTGTCGTAATTGAAGCCATGCACTCCCGGTACTGGAGCTGTTACGTGCAGAGGAAAGCGCATTAAGCAGGACTGGCCTTTGCATACCGGGAGAGGCTCGGAAAATCCGTACAAAGTCATTGGAATCCATAAACCAGTATGGGATCGCCAGCTTTCCTTTCTCATTTGGATCTGTTGGAATGTATAGAGATTTAAACGCAGGCTTGGCATCGCTCCATTGGTTCCCGTTCACTTTTTGAAAAGCCGATCGATACTCGCCATTCGTGTCCAAGATGACAAATCGTGTTTGATCCACCTGTGGATGCTCAATCACAGACTGCAAAATTGTTGCTATGGAACAAGATTTTCCAGAGCCAGTGCTCCCAATAATTGCAGCGTGCTTGCCGAAAAATTTGTCGGGATCAATTTTGATTTCATAATCTGGAAAAACCGCAGATCGTCCAACAGAGATACAGTATCCCGGTTCATCAGAATCATAGTTGCGGACACATTTTTTACCGAAAATAGCATCCAGATCTTCACGCTTTGTGATCAATACCGGTGAGTCCAGTATCGGGAAAAGATTAATTCCTTGCTTAAATTCATTTTCGTCAATCGTACCAATCATAGTTGCTTTCATCAGGCGTCGAGATAAAGGCAATGACACTATTGTTTTATCTGCCTTGAGCTCACTTTCTTCTGTGAGGACAATGCGTGACACCATGGCAACAATTCTTCGGAAGCCAACAGGTATGATTACATAAGAATTGATCGACCCGACCTCAATGGTTCCTTCATATGTTGAGCGGGTGAGAGCTTTCAGTTCCCGATTCAGCTCTATGGTCACTTGAGCTGTGTCAACAGCAACAACACGGCCGATTTCATGATCATTCGTCATCGTCAATCTCCGGCTGGACTTCTGTCAAGGCGAGAGCCTTGAATGTCTTCATGACTTTGGCATTAATCTCTTCTTCTCTGAGATCAGGAAGCAGTTTTTTAACAAACTGTTCGAATGTACCAAGATTCCACCCTGAAATAATCCAAACCCGTTCATCGTCAATTTCCTGCAGTTCCTTGAAAAAATCGCTGCTCGGGCTGGGGTCCACAATAATCAATGTAAAGCTTGGTATTGTTAATGCCTGTCGAATAATCGCATTCACATGCTCATCACCAAACCCGTATCCAATGGTGAAAAGAACGGATTGGGGCTGGATAACCGCATTACCAAATCGGCGGAACAATTCAGAATACGGTAACCCAAGTGCCTGCCCATATTTTAACGGTGATGGATATATCAGAACGTCATCATCTTCACATTGTTGGTTGAAAAAGGTTGCATAGAGACCATACGGATTTTCCCAACCTTGATCGGTTCTATGCCACGTGATTGACCCATGAAGTTTGTATAAATGTAAAGCTCTGTCGAAACGATGCACTCGGCCTTCTGTAGTCTGTGCAGGGAAATAGAAATCAAGGTCGTAGGATTCAGGCCGAAAGATTCGTTTCAGGTTGCCGACAAACCCGTCAACCAACACGGCGCCTTCAGCATCAGCTCCCTGTTCAATCAGGGTGTCATAATTGAGTGTGAAGAGGTTTGCCCGTCGAAGGTTCAAAGGTCTTGTCAATATCTTCTTTATAAACTTTCTGTGGGCATCCACTTTGGCTTCATAGCCTGCTGCCGGGAGATTTATAAGATCAGTTAGGCATCCTGTAATTTTTCGGATCAACGCTTCCAGATTGCCTTTTTTCAGTATAAGAGCGTCAGCTCCAGTGCGACTGATTGTGATTGCATCCGCGAAAATTCCGATACCTGATCGCCACATATGCAGATGGCTCAGGTAATCTTCAAGGTTTATGCATATGGCTTTGGCTTCCGTTTTGTTAGCCAATGGATATTTTTTTTGGCGGTCGTCGAAACAATAGCTTTTCCCTGATATCAGTGAAGCTGTTTCATAAAAACAGTGTATCCACTCAGGCACGCCCGTTTCTGTTTTTTCGCTCTTGGCCGCTGCAAGCAAAGCATCTTCAAGAGGCTTAGGGATGTTGGCTAAAGAAACACCGCCAGCAGCTATTGAAGCACCAGCTCCAAGCAGAAAGGCAACATTGTCAGTCTTTAACAATGTTCCCATGCGCACTCGGGTTTCTTTCAGTACCTCGAGCAATTTTTTGTCAGCCTTGGAAGAACCAACATCCTCTCTATCTAGGCCTTCAGGGGTCAGCGGGAGAATCTTTTTTTTAATCAGGTCATCTGTACCAATTTGAATCTTATACTCTGAAAATTCGTTTGCGCCATTGTTCATAAGATCCCTCCTTTCTATTAAACCCAGGTTCCTGAAAAGTCCTTGAACGCATTTGTGACAGCGAGCCCAACCTCTTTGCCCAAGGCTTTGAAGTGTTCCTTGCCACATGCAATCTTGGCTTTTTCAGTTGGGCGTAGCGTATCGGTGAATAGGGTGCTTTTGGTCTCAACAACAAAGTACAGCTTTTCTTTGCCATTCACCTCAATCAACACACCCCAGTCCGGGTTGTAGGTGCCCAGCGGTGTATCGATTTTGAACCAGTCCGGGAGCTTGGCGTAGAGCTTGATGTCACCGCCGCACTCAAAGGCGGTAGCAAACCCCAGTTCTACATCGGAATCGTAGATCACATGGTCAAAGACCGATTTCCGGCTTGCGACCATGCTTTTGTGCAGTTGAATGTTCATTCTGATTGACTCCGGAGTCGGTCTATGAGCTCACTCATTGTTGCAGGTCCCACAAATAATGCACGACGCCTGATGTATAGGCGATCATCCGGGGCCGGCACATATATGCGTATGTTGTCGTAATTGTCGGGGCGGGAAGAAGGCGAAAGGTGTCGTCTGTTCCTACCAGTATCCGAGGGTGAGTGGTGCAGTACCGAGGCCCCCGTTGAGGCATGGGCCGCTGTTCATGACCCGACGGCTTGCTTGATGAAACCCCACTTGGGACAGGGACATATCAAGAACGTACTGCAGGGTGTGGGCTGGCCGACTGTGAAAATCGCAAGGGCGACCATAATGGCCTCCGCGCCCGTAGCGACCTATGGATGCATAGTCTTCATTCAATGCCCTGGCCGCACCCTGTTCCGTCTGCAAAGATACAGACAGAAGACGTGAGGCAGTGGACGTAAGACTATGGACGCAAGACAGGTGACACGTTTTTCCGTCAAGTATGTTCATGAATCAAGTGGTGCCGCAGGGGCCAGACCCAACGGCTGCGGGAAGCCGTCCAGACAGAAGACACAAACAGCACCTCGCCATGCGGAACGAGGTGCCGCCGGATTCTCAATACCAGCTTTTGATCACATCTGGAGCTTGCTGGAAGCCATGACCGACGAGCATCTGCGTATGGAAAAGAGATAGAAGCACTTTTCATGCAGAATCAGTCAGGATGACTGACACCCGTGTCCGGAAGTGAGAAAGGGGACCTGTGCAACAAGGGCAGCCCCTTGTGCTGGAGCATCCGGCTCTCAGGTGCACAGGAAAGGGAAACGCCAGTCAATAAGCGACAGTGTTCATCTTCGCAAGGCGCGCCCTGAGTGCCTGCTCCTTGTCGCGCCAGGACTGATCCTGATCCAGCTGTTGCCGATTGGGGTCTATCCTGTAGGCCGCCTCAAAGAGAGAGTGGGCTCTGGTCATAAACTCCTTCGGCTTTCGCGGCCGGATGTCCCAAGCCCGCAGCATGGCTTTCGGCCAGAAGGATAAGGCACGATAGCAATGCGCCAGCTGACTGAGACAGGAGGCGTTGGTGCCTCCACTGAACTCTGCTGCAAGAGCGGCATGCGCGAGTGCCTTTCCCAGAAGAGTCAGATGCTCCGAACCAATATTCGTCACAGCCATCAGCTCACGGAAGAAGCGAATGCTCAAGTGTAACTGCGCTTCAAATTCTGTAAACAGCCGCCGGTCGAGCCGCAGTTCATCGAACTGCTGCCACATGCCCATGTCAACGAAACAGGCCCCCAAAGCCAGTTCTGTCTCTTTGTCATTACAAGGCGTGTTAACTTGCCCTCTGGCTGACCGGGTGCGCAGCCGGGTCAAAATAGCCAGCGTCTGTGCCAGATTGTCAGGGCCTCCCATAAGCTGGAGATGCCTGGCAAGAGTCAGCTCAATATCTTTGTCATCACAAGGCGTATTCTGCTGCCCTCCAGCGGCCCGGGTGCGTAAACGGGTAAAGATGGTCAACGCCCGTTTCAGGTTCTTTTTCCCCCTCATAAACTGAAGGTGCCTGCCAAGGGCGAGCTCAATGTCCTTGTCATGGCAGGGGGTGTTCTCCTTCCCTTGGGCGGCTTGGGTACGCAGCCGGGTAAGGATAGCCAGACCCCGTTCCAGATTGTCCGTGCCTCCCCTTGTCTGGAGCAACTGGGCAAGTGCCAACTCAATGTTCTTGTCATCACAAGGGGTGTTGGCTTGCCCCCTGGCGGCTCGGGTACGCAGTCGGGTAACCATAGCCAGTGCCCGCTCCAGATTGTCCGTGCCTCCCATTGTGCGGAGCAGCTTGGCAAGGCCCAATTCAATGTTCTTGTCATCACAGGGGGTGTGCGGCACGCCTTTGGCAGCCCGGGTTCGTAATCGCGTAAATATGCCCAGTGCCCGCTCCAGGTTGTCCGCACCTCCTGTAGCCTGGAGTAAAAAACCCAGGGCCAGCTCAATAGTCTCGTCATCACAGGGGGTGTTGGCCTGCCCTTTGGTGGCCCGGATGCGCAGCCTTGTAAAAATAGCCAGCGCCTGCTCCAGATACTCAGGCCCCCCCATAAGCTGGAGACACCGGCCGAGCGCTATTTCAATCTCCTTGTCATCGCAGGGAGTGTCCAGCCTTCCTCCGGCGGCCCGGGTGCGCAACCGGGTATAGATGGCCAGTGCCTTCATTATGTTGTCCGTGCCGCCCGTGCGCTCAAGGTGCCTGCCAAGGGTCAACTCAATATTCTGGTCATCGCAAGGGGTGTCCACCCTGCCCCCGGCGGCCCGGGTGCGCAGCCGGGTATAGATGGCCAGTGCCTTTTCCATGTTGTCTGTGCCCCCCATGAGTTCGAGGTGCCTGCCAAGCGCCAGCTCAATCTCCTTGTCGTTACAGGCAGTGTTGGCTTGTCCCCGGGCCGCCTGGCTGCGCAGCCGGGTAAAAATAGCCTGTGCGCACTCCATGTTGTGGGCGCCTCCTGTCGTCTGGAGCAAAATGGCAAGACTCAGTTCAATATTCCTGTCATCACAGGGCGTGTTTTCCTGTCCGCCAGCGGCCTGGGTGCGCAACCGGGTATAAATGGCCAGCGATTTTTCCAGGTTGTCTGTGCCCCCCATACACTGGAGGTGTCTTGCAAGGGTGAGCTCGATGTCCTTGTCACCACAGGGGGTATTCTCCCTCCCCCTGGCGACCAGGGCACGCAGCCGGGTATAGATGGCCAGTGCCTGCTCCATGTTTGCCCTGCCTCCCATTGCCTGGAGCAGCCTGCCAAGGGCCAACTCAATTTCCTTGTCATTGCAGGGCGTGTCCGCCAGGCCTTTGGCAGCCCGGGTGCGCCACCGGACAAGAATGTCCCGGGCCTGCTCCAGATTGTCCAGGCCCCCCAATTTCTGCAGGTTTCTGGCAAGGGCCAACTCAATCTCCCGGTCATCGCAGGGCGTGCCCGGCTGGCCCCTGGCGGCCCGGGTACGTAGCCGGGTATAGATGTCCCGGGCTTGTTCCAGATTGCTCATGCCCCCCATGAGTTCGAGGTGCCTGCCAAGCGTCAATTCGATCTTTTTGTCGTCACGGCGGCTGGCTGGCTGGCCCTGGGCGGCCCGGGTGCGCAACCGGGTATAGATGGCCTGCGCCTTGAGCATGTTGTCCGTGCCGCCCATGCGCTCAAGATGTCTGCCGAGGGTCAACTCAATATTCTGGTCATCGCAAGGGGTGTCCACCCTGCCCCCGGCGGCCCGGGTGCGCAGCCTTGTGTAGATGGCCAGTGCCTTTTCCATGTTGTCTGTGCCCCCCATGAGTTCGAGGTGTCTGCCAAGCGCCAGCTCAATCTCCTTGTCGTCACAGGCGATGTTGGCTTGTCCCCGGGCCGCCTGGGCGCGCAGCCGGGTAAAAATAGCCAATGCGCACGCCATGTTGTGGGCGCCTCCTGTCGCCTGGAGCACAATGGCAAGGCGCAGTTCAAGATTCCTGTCCTCACAGGGCGTGTTTTCCTGTCCGCCAGCCGCCTCGGTGCGCAGCCGGGTATAAATAGCCAGCGACTTTTCCAGGTTGTCTGTGCCCCCCATAAGCTGGAGATGTCTTGCAAGGGTGAGCTCTATCTCCTTGTCACCACAGGGGATATTCTCCCTCCCCCCGGCGACCAGGGTACGCAGCCGGGTAAAGATGGTCAGCGCCTGCTCCATGTTGTCCCTGCCTCCCATGACCTGGAGCAGCCTGCCAAGGGCCAATTCAATTTCCTTGTCATTACAGGGCGTGTCCGGCAAGCCTTTGGCAGCCCGGGTGCGCCACCGGGTGAAGATGTCCCTGGCCTGCTCCAGATTGTCCAGGCCCCCCAATTTCTGAAGGTTCCTGCCAAGGGCCAACTCAATCTCCCGGTCAGCGCAGGGGGTGCCCGGCTGGCCCCGGGCGGCCCGGGTACGCAGCCGGGTATAGATATCCCGGGCTTGTTCCAGATTGCTCATGCCCCCCATGAGTTCGAGGTGCCGGCCAAGAGTCAATTCGATATTTTTGTCGTCACAGGGGGTGGCTGGCTGGCCCCGGGCGGCCCGGGTGCGCAGCCGGGTATAGATGGTCAGTGCCCGTTCCATGTTGTCAGAGCCGCCCAGGTCCTGCAGTATCCTGCCAAAGGCCAGACCATGCGTCTTGCACTCCTTGTCAGTCAGGCTGCGCTTGACATACAGCTGTTCAAACAGCGGAAAGGCTTCGCGCCAACAGCCTCGGGACCACAAAGCTCTGGCTTTGGTCATCACCAAACCCTTGTCGTTTTGAGTATCTGCTTCCAGGCTGTTTATAAAAGCAATGCAGTCGTCGTTTTTGTTGAGCTGAAACAATGCCCTCGCCTTTAATCGTGAAATTTGTCTGGAGGGATAGAGCAGTCCATGGTACTTGTCGACAAGAACTTCGGCCCTCTCCAGCGCGCGTTGAGGATGGGTTTGCAGGTAGCTGAAAGCCTCACGGATGTCTGCGTAGGTCGACACAGGGTGGTGAGCCGGGTGCCCGGCCCCCGGTTGCATCAGTGGCGGTTGTTCATGCCCTCTGCTGTTGCCTGGACACAAAACTTGCTGCGGCATGGGCGCGCAAGGCGTGCAGCGCACGGGCCGGGTGGGCCGGCCGTCTGGTTCGCAAGGACGTTCATAACGCCCTGCGCGCCCGTAGTGACTTGCTGGATACATAGCTCTGATACTCCCTCATGAAACAGGCCTTCCGCGTCCTGTTTCGTCTGGAAAATAAAGACAGTAGTCGTGGGACAGCTTGCCCTGCTCTCTTGGTCGAATGAACTTTCATGCCTTGGGTCATCTGGCGAGGGGCGGCTGATGGCTTCTCGCCATTCGCCAAGACAAACGACACCCAAACAGTTTCGCCATGTGACAAAGCCCGGCCGGATTGTCGACGACAGCTGCCGATCAAGTCCGGCACTCCTTCAAGGGCGAGTCCAGGGGCGATGAGAACTGATATAAGGACAACAAGAAGAGTTGTTGATTCACTGTTTGTCACAATGACTGACATGGCTGTTTAACAGTCCGAAGGGGCCACCGGTGGGATAAGGGCCATGCCCTTTGCCGGGGAGCATCCAGCTCCTGAGAGACAGAAAGTCTGCCAGGTTTACGAGGATTGCTGAGTGGGCCCAGGGCGCGCCCTGCGTGCCTGCTTCTTTATCTCCTTGCCGTGCTGGAGCCTGGGAAAGGGCAAGACCCGCCCAGCCGTCCGGTACAAGGATTGGGATGAGCGGCTGGCTGGCAGCACAGTCTTCCCCGCTTGCCTGCCGGGCGGCGCGAGGCGGTCAGGAACCTTGATCAGCAGGGACCTTGATCAGGGCGCCAGTTCCATGGGACCGGTCGGCTCATTGCTGCTGTCAGAACCTGGATGCGGAGCGACAAGACACCAGCCCTGCACGCGTCCGCATATATCTTCTGCTACCAGAAAGAGCCCATCAGGGCTGAACACCAGGTTGTTGAGCCGACCACAGGCCATGTCCTCGTCACAGCCGGCGTGTGTCCAGCACTGTCCCGCCACCGTCATGAGTTGTGCCTGTTTTGTCCAGCGCTGACTGGCAAGGTTCCAGACCTCAATAAAAGTGTCCTGCTGAGAGGGGTCGGGACTCTCCAGCGTATAGCCAACAGCCAGCTGTCCGTGGGTGTTGAATGCCAGTGCCTGGATACCCATTCCCTGCGCGTCCCCGGGCAGGGACTGTGCACCGGCAAGAGCGAACAAGGCGTCACGCTGGGCGTTCATGGCCAGGGTGCCTTCCTGTTGCCAGGATCCCGCCGCAGTCCGGATCCATATGAACACCCTGTCAAGGCTCCGCCGATGGTCAACCCATAGCATTGCCATTTTCTCGCTGTCTGGACTGAAAACGATTTGATTGACATGGGAACCTGACAGATCCCAGGAATCGCTGGTTGTCCAGCAGCCGTCTTCACGGCACCACCAGGCGTGCACACCTGTCGCCTTGCTGTGCAGCAGGAAAGTTCGCTCGTCAGGGCTGAACAGAGTGCCGAGAGTGCCATTGGGAGAGTCGGGTAAGGTCCGGGTAATGACCGCCTCCCAGAGGCTGTCCCCGGACTTGCACCAGACTTTGAGTTTTTTGTCCGACAGGGTGACAAGTTGCTGGCCGCCGGGGCTCCACTCGGCAACACAGACAGGCTCGCCGTCGTGGTGCAGGCGGGCTTCTTCGTGCCAGCTGCCATCCGGCTGCTGCTTGTGGACCAGGGCGGTTTGCCGGCATACCCTGACAAAATATTTCTGGTCCGGTGCCAGACAGCCCCTGGCGCGACGGGGGACTGTACCCCAACCCTCTGCGCAGTTGTCGACATGGCTTTCATCTGTGTGTGAGCTGGTCGTTGGTGCCAACAACTCGTAGCGACCCGGTGACACGCGGACCATCACCCCGTCCTTGTTTCCAATGGTCTCGCACTCTTCCAGCAACAGTGTCTTTGCTGCGCGCAGCTGTGTGCCCACCGCAGTGCGCGCCAGGTAACGGAAGGGTTCGTAGTCATAACAGTCTTTCAGAGCTTGTGTCAGGCGGGGGGTGAACCTGTTCAGCCAGGGGGCTATGACGGCGGCAAATCTGCTCTTCCCGAAGACCCGGGCGTCACATTTAAAGGCCAGATGACGGCGGTCAAACAGTTCATCTGGCAAGGCATCAAGCTCGCGTCCGAAGGCTGGCTGGTGCCCTCGAGGTTGAGAGGCTGGTACGGCCGTTGGGTTGTGTGCCGCATAGGGGGCGGGCCTGTGGGCAAGAGGGCTGCTCATGCGAAGATCCTCACTGACTGGGGAAGGTTGCCGCTCCGTTTGGGTCGCCGTCAAATTTCCCGGTTTTCTGGTGTTTTTCGGGTGTTGTTGGAGGGCTTGGTGTTGGCCGCACAGCGACCGCCTGCTTGGACCACATCATGGTTTCGTGGTTCCCCCGGCCGCAGGAAAGCCTGCGGCTACAACGCAACGCGCATCAGACGATGGTGTGTGTCTTGTTGCGGAGCTGGTGTGGGAACTGCGTCCTGTCTCTGCTGTCCAATGCAGCGCAGTTGCCTGGCCTCCCTGGATAAGGGGGCGATCAGCACCCGCTCCGGGGTGTTGGGGCTATCCCAGGGCAATATTCGAGAAGGACAAAGTCGTGATGATGACAAGTACCCAGCTTACAAACAATTCACACTTGCCCGCTCTGCGGGCAGAAACGGGCTGTGATCGTGCCCAGATTTCTTCGCCGACAACCAGGATGAGACCCGGCTTGCGGGAGGCACTCGATGCAAGCGAACGCTCTTTGTGCGACTCCATAGTGGTGGAGAGTCCTATGGAGGTTGCATTGCGCAAAGAAGAGGGTGGTTTTCTTGATAAGCATGAGGTGAGTGAGGTTGACCTGCAGCCGGACAGCCCTCAGAAGATGGCGCGGATAGTGAAGATCCTGCGAACCAAAGATGATGAAGGCTTTTATGGATTCCTGCGGTGGTTATTCGACTTCGGGAATAATGCTCAAGGACGGGAGCTGGCAGGAGCGGCAGGCCTGGAGCGCGCTATAGCAACTGAGCCAGGGGACCCAGGTGCGGGGCCGCAACGGGTCCGGCTAAGACCTGTGGCGGTGGTGAAACCTCTTGAGGCGCGAGCGTGCCGGGCTGTCGATGGCACCGATGAAGCAGGGGCTCCGGCAAATGGTGCCCCTGATGGCAGAGACTCTATCGCTCAACTGCTCGGCAGAACGGTACGGACATGCCGGATCGCACGCCACGATGCGGCGCGTCTGGCGATCTTTTCGACAATGGCAATCTGCGCTACGGCTACCTTTTTTGTGGTAGGGATGGGCATTGGTAGTTGGCTGCCATTTGTGGGTGCTGGTTGGGGGGGGTGTATTCTGGCGACTGTTGGTGCCGGCATCTCTATAAGGGCGGCCACACAGGTTGGCGGGAGAGAAGATCTGCCCGATCGCCCGGAGGATGTCCCCGATGGGTTCTATGGGCAGGCAGCCGAGGTTCCCGTTGGGAGGCGCATTGTGCAAGAGCTGAGGGAAATGGCGGTAGATGTACGCAGAGCCCAATGCTGGGACCTGGTGCGGTTTACCAACGCCTGGACAGTGCTGATGTGTGATGTGGTTGGCTCTGGTTTGATCGGGGCTGTTGCAGCAGAGTACCTGTGGGCATCCTGGCAAGCCACACTGGGTAGCTTCGTGTTGGTGGCGTTGGGTTCGATGGCGTTGACAGTGTCTCTCATTCCGGGCGAGCGCGTTGAGCAGCGAATAGTCGATTTTCTGAATCGCCCGACGAACCAGGGTGCTCGTGCGCCACAAACAGTCCGGCCGGGATGACAGGGGGCTGCTATTGGCTTGAGTCTCCTGCTTGCATGAGTTTGTTTGCCGTTTGAGCAACACCCCTTGGTGCCGCCTTATTCGACAGCGTCATCATTTCGCAAGTTCCCCACCAGCGCTCGACCCGGCGGGCAGGAGATCACTTTCCCTGCGAGGAAATAAGGGGGAAATGGTGAAAGGGGGAAATGTCAGTTATGGGCTTTGTGTCAGCTGTGTATCTACCGCCGTGAGCATAAAACGACGATGTGTGTGATGTGTGTTTTGTATGAGAGGGATGTGCGGGAACGGCTTTCTGGTTTTGCTGTCCCCTGGTTTTGCTGTCCAAAGTGTCAGGGAGCTTTCCCTGAAACGGGTGCGATCAGTGCTCGCTTCAGGATTGGGCCTGTCTCCACAGAAGTCTCCACCGCTCAGCTGCTCAAAAGAGCGGTACGGACCAGATGCCGGAATACGGTGCGGGTGGCTATTTTTTCGACAATGGCGGCGTGCAGCACGGCTGGCTGTTTCATGGCAGGGGCGGCCATTGGTAGTTTTGTGCCCTTTGCAGGTGCAGTCTGGGGCGGCTATGCGTTGGCGGCTGCTGGTGTCGGGATGTCCGTAAAGGCGGCCACGCAGGTTGGCGGCAATGCCGCCCGCGAGCAAGGCTCTATCGACAATCTGCTCGATAAGGTGTTGGCTACACGCCGGATCAGATGCCTGGAAGCGGTGAGGTTGACCAGCTACCTGACAATTGCCGCATGTGGAGCCTATGCCGGTGGCATGACAGGTGCCACTGTTGGCAGTGCCCTCGCACCTTGGGGATTATGGGCGAGCTGTCTGACGGGGATTTGTGTCCCTGTTGCGGTGATGGCGTGGCCGTTCTTTTGTGCGGAGCAGAAACTCATCGCGTTCATGAATCGCCTGACGAACCCGGGCGGCGGTGGGCGTGCGCCAGACCCGGCTGTGCCGGGATGATCAGGTCGCTGCCATCCTCCCTGTCAGCCGTTTGCTCGTCCTGCGTCTGTCTGCCGCCAGGCAGCGCGTCTTGCCACCAGAGTCTGATGGAGACCTGCCTGCTACCAGAACAGCTTGGCCGGCTCCACAGGACGGACTGTCAGACAGCCCGCCCGGGAACCCAATACAGGGCGCCGCCTATGCGGCAGTGCTGCGCGTGCTCCCGACACGCCCGCCCGCATCGAAGGACTGGACAGCGGGAGGTACAAGACACCAGGCCTGTACACGCTCGCATACATCTTTGGCTACCAGAAATCGCCCGTCGGGACTGAAAAACAAACTCTCCAGCAGTCCACAAGGTTCATTTTTTTCGAAATCGGCGTGCGTGCAGCAGAGTTCCTTTATGGTGGTGAGCTGCGCCTGTTTTTTCCATGGCTGGCTGGAAATGCCCCAGAGCTCAACACAAGTGCGCCAGGGAAAACAGGACTGGGCGTCGGTTGACAGCGTCAGCGAATAGCCCACCGCCAGGTGCCCGTGAATACTGAAAGCTACGGCTCTGATGTTGATGTATTCCATGGCCAATCCCCTGGGCTTTCCGGGAAGTGCCTGATGGCCGGGCACAGCGATCAAGTGATAACTTTGAGGGTTCAAAGCGGCAGTCACCTGCTTGTGTGCCTGAGTCCTGCAGGAAGTTCTGTAATTGGTTACCAGAGCCCCTTCATGGTTCCACTCTCCCTGTTGTGTCCGGGACCAGATGCGCAGGTGGGTAAGGTCCTCGCGGGTTTCGCGCACAAGCGTTGCCATCTGGCAGCTGTCCTGACTGAACCATATCCGGCTTGCCTGCAGGTTGTGCTGGAAGTTGGTTGGCGTCCAGCGGCCGTCCTCACAATGCCACCAGACGTGTATGCCATTGTCGCTGCCCAGAATGCAGGTCCGGCAGTCAGGGGTGAAAAGGGGGCACACACCTGCACAATGGAGAAGGGGCACCGGGATGCTCGTAGCCTGCCAGTGGTTGTCCGGGCACCTGGACCAGATTTTGGTTTGCCTGGCAGACAGCGTCAGCAGTTGCGGCCCCCTGGGGATCCACTGGGCAAAACGGATGGGTTTTTCGTGATCCAGACGGGTTGGTGCGCACCAGATGCCGTCCGCGTTTTGCTCATAAATCGAGGCGGTGGTCTCGCTTATTCTGACAAAATGCTTCTGATCTGGTGCCAGGCGACCCTTGGCGCGACGGGGAACCTGGCCCAGGTCTTCAGCCTTGCTCTCTACGTACAGCTTGTCGGTATCCGGCGTGTCCGCGCTGACCTCTGATGCCCAGAATTCGTAGCACTCCGGTAACACACGAACCATTACCCCGCCCTGTTCTGTAATGGTTTCGCACTCTTCCAGATGCAATGCCGCAGCTTTGCGTAGCTGTGTTCCCACCACCGCACAGGCTATGCAGGGGAAGGCCTCGTGCGCGTAATAGTGTTTCAGCCGTTGTGTCAGCTGGCTGTCAAACCTGTCGAGCCAGGGGGCGATAGTGGCGGCGAACCTGTCCTGCGTGAAAGCCGGTGCCGTGCATCCGGGGGTCAGGTGAAGGTGATCAAAGAGTTCCTCCGGCAAAGCGGTCAGCTCCCGCCCGAACGGCCGGGGCACTTCGGCCCTCTGGGGGGAGTCAGGTTGGCGCGTGCCGGCCAGCGATTCGGCGGCCGGCAATGGGGAAAGGGGATGAGTCATTGGAAAAATCCTCGCTGCAAAGGGCTGCGTCTGGCTTCACTGTCCACCACTCGACGCCGAGCATGGGTTTTTGGAGCGCCGCTGACAGTCAAGAGGCCGAAGCGCCCCCCTTGGACAGGTCATGCCTCTTCGGGTTCCCCACAGCTGTTCTATCAGCAGGAGGGGAGATCTTGTTGCCCGGGACCAGTTGGAGAGAGAGGAATGCCGGTTCCGCAGTCGTCAACAGCATTCAGGGATTTTCGTCCGCAACCGGCTGCCTGTGCTGGCAGGAAGTCTTGACGCAGATGCTGCACTGATGGCGGATGCTGGGCAGAGAGCGTCGCCAGGCAAGAATCCTTTTTTTGCTGTTGCGGCAGCTTCTGCTGTGTAGCCGGCACAGCAAACATCAGAGGGCGACCTGTGTCTTGTATGAGGAGGAAGTGCGGAAACTGTTCTCCGGTTCCGCTGTCCTATGTGGAGGGTTTCCCTGCAAATGGGTGCGATCAGCGCCCGCTCCAGGGAGCCTGTGCCAGCATCATATCTGAGAATAAGAGTGTCGTGATGATTACAAGTACCCCGTCTACAGTCAGTTCGCATCTTTCGTATCCCCGGACAGAAACAGGCTCTCGTTCCGCACATCTTTCTCCGCCGACAGACAAGCTGAGACCCGCTTTCCGGGAGGCCCTTGATGCAAGAGAAGACGCTGTCTGCGGCTCTATAGTGATGGAGGGCCCTATGGAGGTCGCACTGCTCAAGGCAGAAGGTGGATTTCTTGAGCAGCATGAAGTCAGTGAGGTCAACCAGCAGCCGGACAGCCCCCGGAAAATGGCGCAGATAGTGAAGATCCTGCGGACCAAAGGTGATGAGGTCTTTCATGGATTCCTGCGGTGGTTATGCGCCTTTGGACATGATTCTCAGGTGCAGGAGTTGGCAGAGTCGGCAGGATTGAAGAGCGCTATAGCCACGGAGCCGGACACCGGTTCCCCGGGGCAGCAGCGGCTCAGGCTCAGGCCGGTGGCTGTGGTGAAACCGCTGGTGGTGAAGCCGCGTAATCTCGGTGTTCCCAATGGGAGAAGGGCTGTTTTTCAGCGGCTCACAAGAGTGGTGCAGACCGGATGTCGCAATGGGGCGCGGCTGGCTATCTTTGCGACAATAGCGGGGAGCAGCGCGTTTTACTTGACCCTTACAGGAATGATTATTGGCAGTTTTTTGCCCTCGGTGGGTGCAGTCTGGGGCGGCTGTGCGTTGGCGACTGTTGGTGCCGCAGTCACCGCAAAGGCGGCGACCCAGGTCGGTGGAAGAACAGGCCACGTGCCCTATCGCCCGGATGATGCCGGCAATACGGTGTTCACTACCAATCAGCTGCTGCAAAACATAGTAGTTACAAGGCAAATGACATGCTGGGAAGCGACGCGGCTGGTCGGCTTTTGGGGAATCTGTAGCGCTATCAGCACCGTTTCCCTGGCCTTGACGGAGCATGCCGGCTTGTTGGCATTTGGGGGCGGTGTGGGAGGATTTTGCTCAGCCTGTCTGTTGGGGAGTGCTGTTGGTGTGACCTTGCTCTTCGGGCTCCAGGGGGCTGAGCAAAGACTTGTCGGTTTTCTGAATCGCCCGACGAACCCGGGCGATGGTATTCGTGCTCCAGCAACAGCCTTGCCGGGATGACCGTCAGGTGCCTGCTATCCCCCGCCCGCCATTTGTTGGCTGTGGGTGTCTATTGATGCGCAACAGAACCCGGGTACCAGAACGCGAGCCCGGCCACCTGCCAGCGGCAAGGCGGCAGGCGCCGCAAGACTGGTTGTCAAGACAGACAGCTTCTTTCAATCAGCGCTCAGTCTTGAGAGTTCGTCCTCCAAAGAGGAGACAACTACCCTGACACAGCGGGGTCACAGGGTCGTCCACCGCATTCAGAGGGTTTGCGTCCGGAGCCCGTTGCCGGTGCTGGCAGGAAGTCTTGCCTTGGCATCTGCACTGATGGTGGCTTCAGACAAGGTGCCGGGTGCTGGCGGAGGCAGGGCCGAGAACGTCGTTACGTAACAAGCCTTTCTTTGCTGTTGCGGCACCTTTTGCGTGGTGTGGGCGGTCTGTATCAGCCAGCCCAGTAGCCCCCGGATGACGGATAGGATGCTGTTCAATCAGCGGGTCAGGTGCTGCGGCTGTGTGTCAGTTGTGTCAGTTGTGTAGTTGCCGCAGCACACATCAGACGGCGACCTGTGTCTTGTATATGGAGGAAGTGCGGGAACTGTTCTCCGGTTCCGTTGTCCGACGTGGAGGGTTTCCCTGCAAATGGATGCGATCGGCACCCGCTCCAGGGAGGCTGTCCCAGCATCCTGTCCGAGAAGAAGAGTGTCCTGATGATTACAAGTACACCGTCTACAGTCAGTTTCCCTCTTTCGTCTCCCCGGACAGCAACAGTCTCTCGTACCGCACAGCTTTCTCCGCCGACAGACAAGCTGAGAGCCGCTTTCCGGGAGGCCCTTGATGCAAGAGAAGACTCTGTCTGCGGCTCTATAGTGGTGGAGGGCCCTATGGAGGTCGCACTGCTCAAGGAAGAAGGTGGATTTCTTGATCCGCATGAAGTCTGCGAGGTCGATCAGCAGCCTTCCAGCCCCCGCAAAATGGCGCAGATAGTGAAAATCCTGCGGACCAAAGGTGATGAAGCCTTTTATGGATTCCTGCGGTGGTTATGCGACTTTGGACATGATGCTCAGGTGCGCGAGTTGGCAGGTTCGGCAGGATTGGAGAGAGCTATAGCTACTGAACCGGGTACTGGCTCCCAAGGGCTGCGGCGGCTCAGGCTCAGGCCGGTGGCTGTGGTGAAACCTCTGGTGATGAAACCGTGTCATGCCGATGCCCCCAATGGGAGAGAGGCTGTTTTTCAGCGGCTCACAAGAGTGGTGCAGACCGGATGTCGTAATGGGGTGCGGCTGGCTATCTTTGCGACAATAGCGGGGTGCAGCACGGCTGGCTTTTTCGTGGCAGGAATGGTTGGTGGCAGTTTTTTACCCGCTGTGGGTGAAGTCTGGGGCGGCTGTGTGTTGGCGGCTGTTGGTGTCGCGACCACCGCAGTGGCGGCGACCGAGGTTGGCGGAAGAGCAGCCCACGTGCCCGATGACCCGGATGATGCCGCCAATGATGTGCCCACTATCAGTCAGCTGCTGCTGAACATAATGGTGACATGGGAATGCACATGCTGGGAAGCGACGCGGCTGGTCAGCTGTTGGGCAGTCTGTAGCGCTATTAACGTCGTTTTCCTTGCCGGGGCGACGAGAGCCGGCTTGTTACCCTTTGTGGGAGCAGGTCGCGCAGGCAATCTGTTGGGGCCTGCTGGTAGCTTGATGTTGCTCTTCCATCTCCAGGGGGCTGAGCAAAGACTTGTCGGTTTTCTGAATCGGCCAACGGATCAGGGCGATGGTATTCGTGCTCCGGCAACAGCCCTGCCGGGATGATTCCCCGCCCGCCATTTGTTGGCTGTGGGTTCGTTTGGTGATGCGCAACAGAACCCGGGTACCAGAACGCGAGCCTGGGCTCCTGCCAGTGGCAAGGCGGCAGGCACCGCAAGACTGGTTCTCAAGACAGACAGCTTCTTTCAATCAGCGCTCAGTCTTGAGAGTTCGTCATCAAAGGAGGAGACAACTACCCTGACACAGCGGGGAAGACCGGACGGCTGGAGGGACAAGGCACCAGGCCTGTACCCGTCCGCATATATCCTTTGCGACCAGAAAACGCCCATCAGGACTGAAAAACAGATTTTCCAGCAGACCACAAGACTCTTCCTGGTCGCAAAGAAAGTGCTGGTCGCACGGTTGCTTTACCTCCATGAGCTGCGCCTGCCGTTTCCAGTGTTGGCCGGACAGGTCCCAGACATCAATACACATACGCTGCGGGGGATCGAGTGGGTCATCGGTGGGGAGGCGCATCTTATAGCTCACAGCCAGTTGCCTGTGGATACTCAATGCCAGCAGTTTGATGGCCAGCCCCGGGTTGCCGTCAACCTCTTCTGCCGCGCCGGTATGCGCCAGGTTGCCTGGCAGAGCGATCAAGGAATCACGCCGGGAATTGACAACCAGTCTTCCCTCATTCTGCCAGTCTCCCTGTGGCGTCCGGGACCAGATGAGCACATGGGCAGGGCTGGGCTCGGAGTCAAACGCGCGCATTGCCATATTGCGGCCATCCAGGCTGAAAGCGATTTGATTCACAAGGATGTCTGGCATATCCAGGGAACGGCTGGGCGTCCACCCGTTGTCCTCGGCATGCCACCAGGCGTGTATGACAGTGTTGCTTTGCAGAAGAAAAGTGCGGCCGTCCGGACTGAAACAGGTACAGGCTTTTACGGAATGGCCAGGTTGTATCCGGATGCTCAGGGCGTGCCACTGGTTGTCTGGCGATTTGGACCAGACTTTGGCCTCGGTGTCCGACAGGGTGAGCAGTTGTTGCCCACTGGAGCTCCACTCGGCAAAACGGACGGGTTCTTCGTGTTCCAGGCAAAGCACTTCGCGCCAGATGCCATCCGGGCGTCGCTCGTGCAGCGAGGCGGTTTGCTCACCTATTCGGACAAAGTGCTGCTGATCCGATCCCAGACAGCCTTTGTTTTGATGGGGTGTGGCTGCGTGCATATCCTCCTGGTGGATATCGACGCAGAGTTCATCAGAGTTGGGAGCGGTCTGCGGTGACAAAAGTTCGTAGCAGCCCGGCGCTACACAGACCATCACTCCTGTGTTTTCGGCGATGGCTTCGCACTCTTCCAGCTGCAGTGTCCCGGCTTTGCACAGCTGTGTTCCCACCGCAGCGCGCGCCAGGCAAGGGAAGGCCTCGTGCTCGTAGCAGTTTTCCAGCAGCTTTGTCAGACGGCTGTCAAACCGGTCCAGCCAGGGGGCAATGCTGGTGGCGAACCTGTCCTGCGTGAAAGCCTGCGCCTGGCAGCGGGAAATCAGGTGGTCATGATCAAAGAGTTCATCAGGCAAAGCGGTCAGTTCCCGCCCGAACGGCCGGGGTACTTCGGCCCTCTGAGCGGAGTCAGGTGTTGGTGAAGCCTGGCGCGCGCCGGGCAGCGAGCCGACGGCCGACAAGGGCAAAAGGGGATGAGTCATTGGGAGAAATCCTCGCTGTTAAAGAGTTGCGTCTGGCTTCACTGTCCGTCACCCGGCACTGAGCATTGGTTTTTGGAGTGCCTCTGACAGTCAAGAGGCGAAGCAGCCGCCTTGGACAACGCATGCCTTTGCGGGTTCCCCACAGCTGCTCGACTCTCTGCTGGCGCGACTATCTGGAGAGGAGTCTTTTTCCCTGGATAAGATCGTGGGAGAGAGGAATGCCGGTCACAGGGTCGTCCACAGCATTCAGAGGGTTTGCGTCCGGAGCCCGTTGCCGGTGCTGGCAGGAAGTCTTGCCTTGGTGTCTGCACTGATGGTGGCTTCAGACAAGGTGCCGGGTGCTGGCGGAGGCAGGGCCGAGAACGTCGTTACGTAACAAGCCTTTCTTTGCTGTTGCGGCACCTTTTGCGTGCTGTGGGCGGTCTGTATCAGCCAGCCCAGTAGCCCCCGGATGACGGATAGGATGCTGTTCAATCAGCGGGTCAGGTGCTGCGGCTGTGTGTCAGTTGTGTAGCTGCCGCAGCACACATCAGACGGCGACCTGTGTCTTGTATATGGAGGAAGTGCGGGAACTGTTCTCCGGTTCCGTTGTCCGATGCAGAGGGTTTCTCTGCCAATGGGTGCGATCAGCACCCGCTCCAGGGGGACCGCCCCAGCATCCTATCCGAGAAGAAGAGTGTCGTGATGATTACAAGTACACCGTCTACAGCCAGTTCGCATATTTCGTCTTCCCGGACAGAAACAGACTCTCGTTCCGCACAGCTTTCTCCGCCGACAGACAAGCTGAGACCCGCTTTCCGGGAGGCCCTTGATGCAAGAGAAGGCTCTGTCTGCGGCTCTGTAGTGATGGAGAGCTCTATGGAGGTCGCACTGCTCAAGGAAGAAGGTGGATTTCTGGATGAGCATGAAGTCAGCGAGGTCAATCAGCAGCCTTCCAGCCCCCGCAAAATGGCGCAGATAGTGAAGATCCTGCGGACCAAAGG
>MPMQ01000032.1 GCA_002238585.1 Kistimonas sp. bin40
CCAAATCAATGTCCGACCGATCCCGGGCATCGCCACGCGCCCGGGAGCCAAACAGGTAGAGAGCCTCCACAAAGGGCAAGGCTGTTAATTGTCGCAGGAATGGGAAATCCGTTAGCTTCATTTTTTACTTCTTTAATGGAGACCAGTCGCGGACGTCGATCTTGCCGGTGACGGCGGCGGAGATCAGGGCTGTGCGGCGTTCTTGCATTAGCTCGATTGCTTGTTCCGCTTCTTGCGTCAAATCGTGGTATTTCGATTTAATTCTACCAAGGTATTGATGAATCACATCAGCTTCTTCTTTAGGGGGAACTATCACGGGGATGTTTTGCACCTGTTCAACCCGCAGATGAGTCACAGTGCTACCATGCGATACGCTTTCAATGTATCGTTCAAGGCAATCAGACAGTAGAAAGTCGAACAAGAAACTCTTGTATTCTTCCTCATAAGAAATGAAGTTCATCATTCTTTGCCCAAGGCAGAACTTTAGATTTTCAGGTACAAGGCAGATCTCACCAGCAGGAGCTTCCCGAGTAAACAATATTGAGCCAGCGGGGGGAATGCCTCTCTGTGTCCATATTTTAAAATTTTTCTCGTCGGTATAGAGTGCCCCATTAAAATTGAGTTTCTGCTTCTTAACATTGGTTGTCCTGACAACAAAGTATTCTCCGTCATCAAAATATTCAGGCGTTTTGTTTCGGCAATCCACAACTTCGGAAACGTGTTTTAGTCGTTTAACCTCCCAATGCTCTGGCACCTCCCCAAGCCACTCAACCCCGGAATCCTTCATCGGTGCATCAGGGTTCAAACCTTTGGTGACGGCATGACTGATCACCGCCTGTCGTTTTTCTTTCAGCAGCCGGATCAGGGATTGCTGCTCTTCGATCAGGGTGTCGATTTTGGCGGTTTCGTGGTCGAGGAAAGAAACAATCTGTTTCATTTCCTTATTTGTAGAACACCCAATTTTTATTCCTCCAACGGTATCAGTATTCAAATTCAACTGTGTTCCAAACTTTCCCAGCCCTTGATACGCCTGCTCACCTGCAAACACATAAAAAAGAAACTTGTTCGGCATCTTTAGTTCAGGAAAGTAAACAAAACCGTCATGAATACACGCCTTCATACCAGTGATACATGGTTTCCCGACAGTTCCAGCGATGCTTAGGAAGAGCTCTCCGGGCTGAAGCTTTATACTTAACGAACTTCCCAGATCAGATAATCGCTGTGGTGCTTTACTAAGGTAAACATCGGAAGCGGTAACATCAGAAATTCGTGTCCAAGCATATTCACCGTTCTCATCAAAATATTTTGAGTCGTCAATAGGACGAGGAGATGCTCCACGCTTAACTGAGCTTAAACGCTTAATTTGAATCACAACCCAATGTTCAGGCACTTCTTTCAGCCACTCAACCCCGGAATCCTTATACTCCGGATAGACTTTATACTTACCCACAGAAGCACAACTCTCTCCATCGTCATTCCCGCAAAGACGAGAATCCATCTGCTCTGAAATCATTGCCGAACTCCAGGTTGATTCGTCACGGGTTGAACTAGTGGACCCCCACCTTCGATGGTATTGCGCACATAGTAGAGCGCTTCTGACACCTTTTGGCACTTGCTGATGATCTTGAGGTTGTGCCCCCAGGGGATGCGCGTCAATTGGCCAACAAGCTGTTGGCTTTTTGCCGCTGCGTCACGATAGAACTCATACCACTGGCGAATGTATTTGATATTACTCAGGGAAAACCCTTTGATATCAGGAAATTCTGCCATCAAGTCTTTACTGAGCTGATTGAGAAAACCATCGCCCCAGCGAGCCTGCGCCTGCCGCTGAACAATGTCCTCTCCTAATTCCCAGTAAAACGCCAAGAGCGTGGAATTTACTCGAATGGCCGCTTTGAGCTGGGTGGATAGCACCTTCTGCTTCAAAGTTTTCAGCCAGCTTTTGTATTCGCTGTCCAGGCTCAGATTCATGACTTCCTGTGCTTTGCTCATGAATGCACCTCAGCCAGCAGGTTCATAATCCGCGCGCTGACGGCCTTGAGATCAGCATCAATCGCTTCCAGTGACCGTGGCGGCTGGTACTGGTAGAAGTGGCGATTAAAGGGAATTTCGTAACCGACAATACCGATCTCGCCATCCTGTGCATCGCACTTGTCGGCATTGATCCAGGCATCCGGCACATGGGGCGCCACTTCCCGCTGAAAATAGGTCTCGATCAGTTCCGTGGTGCTGACAGAGGGATCGAGTGGAATATTTTCATTGTCCCGCAGGTCGCCGTCAGCCTGAAACTCCACCACCTGCCCCTTGTACAAAAAGGCACCGTACAGCGGCTGTTGTTCTTCCTTGAGCACCTTTTTGACAACAGGCTCAGCTTCTGGATCCTTGCGGCTAATGGCATCCAGAAACAGCTTCTTCTCTTTGGCATCCAACTTCAGATCGGTAGCTTTCAGGGCCGCTTTCAAATCTTTATCAAACTGGTTGAAGTCGCTGGACGGCGCCCTGCCAAGAGCCGCTTGCAGGGTTTGAGCTTTTTCCATCAGCGTGCGCTGGGCTTGCCAGAGCTTGGCATCAAGAAGCTCCTTGATCTGTTTCTCTTTCAGCTCCTTGAAGTCGGCTTTGATTTTGGTGCGAATGGCTTCTTCGTTCCCGGCCAGGTTCAGATGGCAATCGTCGCCAAACTCCGCGTACATCCAGCGCATCACCGCCTGAAACGGCCTGGGCGCAAAGCGCAGACTCTCGATGGCTTCATCCGTGATCTGGACCGAAAGACGCAACGGGCGTTCAACAGTGATACGACGATAGCCGAACGCCTGATAGTCGAATATTTTGCTGGCAAAGGTTTTCGGTGCTTCTTCTTTGGCATTGGCGGGCTGACGACCACGACTGCTTTGCTGCTCAGCCGGCTTGTCCAGCAGCTGCGGCGCAACCGCCTCAAACTCACCAAAACAGCGCGTGATGATGTTGATATCCGCGTCGCTCATAAGGTTGCGCTTGGCTCCCAGCGACTTACGCATCTTGCCGCACAGGTTGACGCCGTTGATCAGCTGCACCTTGCCCTTGCGGGCGGCTGTCTTGTTGTTCGACAGCACCCAGACATAGGTGGCGATACCGGTGTTGTAGAACATATCGGTCGGCAGGGCGACTATGGCTTCCAGCAGGTCAGATTCCAGAATATAACGGCGAATCTCGCTTTCACCGCTGCCCGCACCGCCGGTAAACAGGGGCGAACCATTCAGAATAATACCGATACGACCACCCGCCCCCGCATCCTTGGTCCTGGCATCCTTCGGCAGTTTGCGGATCAGGTGCAACAGAAACAGCAGGGAACCATCGGATACCCGTGGCAGCCCCGGTCCAAACCGCCCCTCAAAGCCCTTGTCGCGGTGTTCATCTTTGACCTTGGCTTCGATCTTCTTCCAGTCCACCCCAAACGGCGGATTGGAGAGCATATAGTCGAACTGGTCGTTGCCCAGTTGATCATGAGAGAGGGTGTTGCCCAGCTTGATACGGCTGACATCCAGCCCCTTGATCAGCATATCGGCTTTACAGATGGCGTAGGATTCCGGATTCAGCTCCTGGCCGAAAGGACGCACCACCGCTGTGGCGTTCAATCCGTGCACATACTCCATGCCGGAGGACAGAAAACCACCCGTACCTGCTGTCGGGTCGTAGATGGTGCGGATAGTGCCTTCCCTGGTCAGGGCTTCTTCGTCTTCCATAAACACCAGCGCGGTGGTGAGGCGGACAATATCACGCGGCGTAAAATGCTCACCGGCCGTCTCGTTGGAGCCTTCCGCAAACCGGCGAATCAGCTCCTCAAACACCAGGCCCATATCCTGGTTGGAAATGCGGGCAGGGCTCAGGTCGGTGGTCGCGAACTTGTTGACGATCTTGTACAGCAGGTTGGCCTGGTTCAGCTTCGCAACGAATTCATCAAACCGGAAGTGTTCAAAAATCTCGCGCGCATCCGGCGAGAAGCACTGGATGTAGGTTTCCAGATTGGACTGGATATCCTTCTGGCCCAGCTTCGACAAGTCCATGGGCGAGGTGTTGTAGAACGACAGGCCAGCGGTCGCCGACACCAGACAGGTTTCCATCCCCTGTTCTGACAGGTCCCTTCCCTTCACTTCTTCGTATTTCGCCAGCACCGCCTTCCTGGACGGCAGCAGCACGCACTCAAGACGCCGCAGCAGCGTGAACGGCAGAATGATTCGCCCGTACTGGGACTGTTTGAAATCACCGCGCAGAAGGTCGGCCACCGACCATATGAAAGAAGCCAGATTGTTGTGGGTGTCGGGCATACCAGACTCGCCATAAAAAAAGGGATAGCAGACGGACTCTTGAAGCAGAACCAGACTGGCGAAAACGGCTGGGATTGTGGGGGAAGCTACACCAGGGCTCAAGAGCGCAGGGGCATAAAAAAGCAGGAAGCCTGTCTGCTGAAAAACAGGAGCCGCCATTGACATGATCACAAACGCTGCGGCCACGTCCGTTCTTTCCTGAAAAAAAATGCGTCGGCCACGGAACCTTGCGCCGACATGGACGTCCAATATCGCAGCAGGATGTCTTCCCATCCTGAACCGAAATAACGCAGCGACAAGGAAAAGACCGCGAATGTCCTACGATCTCCATTACAAAAACAGTCCTGTTCCACCGGTGTACAACCCGCAAACAAGCCGTTCATCCACCGCTGCTGATACCTGCCGGTGTGGCGCGCGCACACTCAGCGTCCTGGCGCCGCAAGACTGTGTCAGCCGCGCTGCACAACAGACCACCAGGGCGTCAACAACAACCCTGGACCATCCCCGGCGTCCCTGGTTCGAGCAGGAAATGCCCGTACCGAAAAACGACATAGCCCATAACCTGCTGTCGGACCGGACCCTCAAGGACACACTACCAGATCCCGTGCACAGCCTGCGGTTCTACCACCAGCAGGTGCAGTGTCGCCAGCAGATGGAAGCAGAAAAAAAGGAATACACCCTGCCCTCGTTGTTGGTCACTCTCAGCAATATGCTGCAGCTCAGCCAGCACATACTGGACAACAAGCAGTTTTCCAGGCCCCTGGCCGCCGGCGAACGCCATACCTTTGTCCTGCTTCAGCACAAAATCCAGGAGCTGATCGACCTGGATGCGCCTTACAAGCGCACGGTGATCCTGGCCCTGCGCATGACGATCCTGCTGGACATAGTCACAGCCCGCCATGTTATCGAGCCGCTACGCGACACAGACACCAGGCTGTTCAGCCGCAACAAGATAAGACAACAACACCTCATCCATCGGGACTGCTGGCAGACCCGCGAACTCGACATGGCCAGCATTGCGCCGATGCAAGCCCTGACCTGTCGCTGGGGCGGGCTCGATGCCAGCCCCAAAGAGCAGCGCGCAGCAGATCTGATCACCGGCTTCAGCCAGGACGAGCAGCTGATGGCCTTGCTGGCAAACCCCCAGCTGTTCCTGTATCCCTCGTTCGAGCCCCTGGATGTCGATGACTTCTGCGCTGTCGGGCACCTGCCTGTCTACCCGCTGGGCATGACCTCAGCCTACGCCCTCAACGCCGATGGTCTCATGCGAACCCCCCTGGCATTCTTCCTGCACGATGCCATCCACACCAGCATCAACAAAACATGGATGCATCTGGAGGGCACGGGGCTACTGGCAAGCATCGAAAACCGCCTCCACTTCCAACAGCTGGTGCGGGGCCGCATGCCCGTTGAGCTCAAGGAAGAGCACAAGCTGGAGCGGGCGGTTGAGCTGGTGCTCTTTTACCTTTTCCATGAGATCCCCGTCACCCTCGCCGAGGACACCATGGAAAAAAGGTGCTTCCTGCCGCTGTTCAATGAAATCTGTGCCATCAGGCGTCAG
Source organism: Kistimonas sp. bin40 (assembly GCA_002238585.1). Lineage (GTDB taxonomy): Bacteria > Pseudomonadota > Gammaproteobacteria > Pseudomonadales > Endozoicomonadaceae > Sansalvadorimonas. Next base: position 5,863 of record MPMQ01000032.1, read on the forward strand.
GCACGGCTGGGCTATTCCCCAACCTACCAGGCTGTCACCGACCGGCAGGCACTGCTGGCCTGCGCCTGGGTATACCGGGTGTACACCCACTGCCGCACTGGCGCCACACAGCCGGACGCCTGGCGCCACAAACTGGTGACACCCTTTGTTCAGCAAGAGCTGCCCGCGCTGCTGGAACACCAGGACTTTATCGATAAGCACCACGAGGCCCTTCACCAGCATTTTATTACCGAGGCCACCCTCAACTCTTTCCTCAACGGCAACAGGATCTACTTTTACGGCAGCCGCAGTCCCTGTGCTTCGTCCTACCCGCTCAGAGCCTTGAAGCTGGAAGAAAGTCATAACCGCGATGTCGAAGGCAGGGTTTGCAACACCGATCTCGTTTACCTGGACTGTCTGCTGGCGGACAAGGAATGCGCACGCATGGAAAAAAAGCTGGGTGTGCGGGCACCGGCAAGTCGCCCTCATCTACTCAGGAGCTGAGACACAAAAAAACGGTCAAGGTGGCTTCCCCAATAACGACAAATACACAACGAGAACAAGATTCCCATGCTGCCAGTATTCTGTTTGAACTCTACAGGAAACAGCCCTTCAGCCCAGACCACCAGCGCAAGCCCCTCAGCCGCCAGGGCGCCGGGCTTGCGCTGGACCCCGGCTGACGGGTCGCAAGGCGCGGTGCGCCACAGCCGTCCACAGACGCAGGCTTCCGCGCAAGCGCAGGTGAGCACAGACGTACAAGGTCCCTGGTTTGAACAGGAGATGCCAGCACCGACGCACCATCCAGACCCAGCTCTGCTCGAAGACAGGCTCCTCAAGAAGACGCTGCAGGATCCCGTGCGCAGTCTGCCGTTTTACCAGCAGGAGGTGCAGCACCGGCGCCAGACGGAAGACGAGAACCGGGAATATACCTTCGCCCCCTTGCTGGTCACGCTCCACAACATGGAACGCCTGACAGAACACATGCTGGATGATCAGCAGTTTCCGGACCCGCTGCGCCTTGACGAACGCCATGCACTCCTCGCGCTCCGGGCCCGGATCCGGGAACTGATCCTCTTGAAGGCTCCCTACAAACGCAGTGTGCAGCTGGCCTTGATGATGAGCTGCCTGCAAGAAATTCTTACCTACAGGCACCTGATCGGGAAGCTGTGTACCACCCGGTCCCGACTGGTCAGCCAGGGGCGGCTGGAGATTTTCAACTTTGCCAGCCGGACTCCGGGCGCTGGCGCGCCGCACGAGCGCGATACCGATACTATCTCCTTGCAAGAGGTAGTCTCCTGCCACTGGGGGGGACTCAATCCCGAGGGCCCGGATGAAAAAAAGCAGCTGTTCGGCTACTGGCACGAGGGCCACACCGAGCTGTCACAATGGCTCAACAACCGCGATCTGATTCTGCATCCCTCGTTCGAACCCCTGGATCCAGAAGATTTCTGCCGTTTTGGCCACCTGCCCATCTATCCGTTGGGAATGATGACCGCATACGCGCTCAACGCCGACGGCTTCATGCACACGCCGCTGAAGTTTCTGGCACACGATGCCGGCCATATCAGCAGCAACAGCACATGGCTTCATCTGACCGGCGAGCTGCCGTTGGAGGCACCGCACCGGCGGCTCCTTTTTCGCCAGCTGGTACTCGACCAGTTGCCGCCGGCCCTGCACAAGTGGCAGCTGGACCGGGCCCTTGTGCTGGCACTGTTCTATCTGTTTCACGAATCGACACTCGTCAACGCCCGGCAAGAGATGAATGCCAGCGGCTTTGTGCCGCTACTCAACGCTGTCAACAGAATCAGGAGAGAACATCGCTGCGACTACCCCGCGCCCTATCAGGACATCCCGGACCTGCAGGCTGTCATGGCCTGCCTGTGGGTACACTGCCTGTATGCACAATTGCGCCACAGCCCCGTTCATTCATCCCACATGTTCGACAGGCTCAGCACGCATTTCGTACAGCGGGAACTGCCGGTTTTACTGGAAATCTGGCGTTTTTTTGAGCAGAACTGCCAGGCTTTGCAGCACCATTTTCTGTCCCTGGCCGACGTCTGCTCCTGTGGCAATGGGCAGCTGGAGTTCAGGTACAAAAGCGGCAGTGCACTGGCTCGCCATTACGCATCCGGAACTCTCAGCCTGCTGACCGAGTACTGCCACCACGTTCAGAGCCGGGTCGATTACACAGACGTTGTGTTCTTCGACGTCCTGCGCACCAGGACCGTACGGGAACAAGCGGCCCGGGCCCTGGGGATTCGTTTCCCGGCGGCGACTTCTGAGGCACTGCACGGAACAAAGACCGCATAAGACTCCTCAAGGGCCTTCCCCATCACAAAAGCCGCCAGCGACCAGGGCGGCCTTGTTCAAGCTGGTACTGCGAGCCGGGCCCCGCCCTGTCACTGGTGCGGCGGGCTGTACATGCTCCCCAGCCTGAAGGACGGAGCTTGCCGCGCACCAGGTCAGCAGGTGCACAACAGCCGTTGCCATGCCTTTTTCCCTTTTTCCCTTTTTCCCTTTTTCCTTTTTTTTGTTTTTTTTTTGCTTTTTTCCCCTTTTTTCCCCATACATGCATCCATGCCGATTGTTTCTTCCTCACGATACAACTAAAAAACAAAACCAAAATGGACCTGATAGATTGATCTGTTGTCTAAAAACTCTCCTCTGCACTAACCGAACAACCAACAAGACATAAGTTTCTGCACTAACCGAACAACCAGCAAGACATAAGTTATGGGAGATACGCATGTTCAGCTTTCTTGGAGCACTCGCTATCCTGATTCTGGGATACGTTTTCTACGGCAAATGGGTGGATCGCTATTTCGGGGCAGATCCTGACAGAACCACACCCGCCCACAGCCTTCAGGATGGAGTCGATTTTGTTCCCCTGCCCTGGCACAGAATCTTCCTGATCCAGTTTCTCAATATTGCCGGTCTCGGGCCTATATTCGGGGCCATCATGGGGGCACTTTACGGTCCGGCGGCCTTTTTATGGATTGCTTTCGGCTGTGTTCTGGGCGGGGCCGTTCATGACTATTTCTCCGGCATGCTCTCAGTACGCCATCAAGGTCAGTCCATTCCCGAGATTGTCGGCCACTACCTTGGCGAGGGCTCCCGCAAACTGATGCGCGGATTCTCTGTCATCCTGCTGGTGCTGGTGGGTGTTGTCTTCATGATGGGGCCGGCCGGACTGCTGGCCAACCTCGGCATGGAGGGCGTGTTCGCCAACAAGAGCTTCTGGCTGGCCATTATCATCACCTATTATTTCTGTGCCACAGTACTGCCGATTGACAAGGTGATCTCCAGAATTTATCCCCTGTTTGGCCTCACGCTGCTGATTATGGCCTTTGGCATAGGGGGCACGATGCTCGTCAAGGGATTACCCATTCCGGAACTGACCGACACCCACCTCCACCACCCCGGCGGTCTGCCGACCTGGCCCCTGCTGTTTATCACCATTGCCTGTGGTGCCATCAGTGGCTTCCATGCCACCCAGTCCCCCATCATGTCGCGCTGTCTGGCGAATGAAGCCTATGGTCGCCATGTCTTCTTCGGTGCCATGGTTGCCGAGGGCGTTGTGGCCCTGATCTGGGCTGCGGCAGCCATGTCATTCTTTCCCGATGGCCTGGTCGGGCTCAAGGCCGTGCTCGATCAGGGGGGCGCAGGTCTGGTGGTCAAGGACGTCTCTGTCGGCCTGATGGGCAGCATCGGCGGCATGCTGGCCATTCTGGGCGTTATCGCCTGCCCGGTCACATCCGGCGACACCGCCTTCCGCAGTGTCCGTCTGATTTTTGCCGATGCCATGAAACTCAACCAGACCAGCGTCACCAACCGCCTGATGCTGGCCGTGCCCATTTTTGCACTGGGTTTTGCGCTGACATTTATTGATTTCAATATCGTCTGGCGTTATTTCGCCTTTTCCAATCAGGCACTGGCCACCATAGTCCTCTGGGCTGCCGCCATGTATATGGCACACCAGGGGAAAGCGCACTGGCTCGTTTCCCTGCCGGCAACCTTTATGACCGCCGTCTGCACCACCTACATACTTATGGCGCCAGAAGGGCTGGGCTGGGCTTCTTCCACAGCCTGGCCTCTGGGACTGGTCGCAGCGGCGGCTTCTCTCGTCTGGTTCCTCGCCAGAGCCCGCACAGTGCCGTCCCAACAATCCCAACAATCCCAACAATCCCAACAATCCCAACAATCCCAACAATCCCAACAACAAAAAGGAACCCCGTACGAGCCAGCGGGCTGACCAGGTCCTGGTTATCTTTGTGGATGCCTGCGTGCAAAAGTGTCGCACCGGGGGACTGCGCAGCACTGCTGCCCTCCCCCGCACGACACTGGCACAAAGAGCAGGAGGCCTTTTGCCCTGTCACGCAGTGCCCCGACAACCTGCCTGACTTCATGGCTGCGGCAGCACAATCTCTCCCGTCCTTGTCCAGCAAGCAGCGGCTCACGCAGCTGCTTTGGCCATGATGTGCGCCCCGCACCGTAACGCGGCCATTCGCACGCGCACCCGGACTTCTGAGACAAGCGCCCCCTCATGCGAGCCTGTGTCCCTGCCCCCCAGAAGCTATGGAGGGCGAAGCAGACAGGGACAGCCTGCCTGCCCGGGTTCTGCCTGTGCCGGGAACTTTATTGGGATTGCCAGTGACCAATGTTTTACAGGCTCAATAAAAAAGACACACAGGGACCAGTAAAAAGACAGGGAGCAGACTCATGAATTTTCCTATGTACAGCGCAGCCGCACCTTCTTGCAGCCCACCAATCGCCGTCAGCCCCCCGGCCTGTGTCCCCGACACAAGCTACGGCCGGCAGATAGCCTCTGTCGCCCCTACTATCGGCCTGTATGGAGGCTCCATTCGGCCAACAACACCACCGGGTCACCCGAAAACCTGGCAGCACCTTTGTGCCAGGGAGCAGGCCTCTGTGTGCCACTTCCAAAACTCTGACAGAGGCACCATGCTTCCTGGCAGTCTGCTCCCCCATCAGCCTTCGCAGACCGGAGGCGAGACCGGCACCTGGCCTTTCGCGGATTTGCACCAGCCGCCAATGCACCTTCCATTCCATACGGAACAACAACCCTATGGCTGGCCCTCGCAGGGCTGTGGCGAGCACCTGGGGCTGCTATCTGAACAACCATGTGACAATTTCAGCAAGGGTTATGCCCTCTATCCCGGCCCACCAGCTTCCGAGACCTCGTATTCATCTTCGTCCGGAAGAGATCGGTCATCATGCTCCCCGGTTTCAGCGACTATGAAACATACCGATTTTCAGCTGGCGTTATCGCCAGAACCGGAATCTGGAACTTTACAGGACGTTGACGACCTTACCTCCCCTCCACCCATGGATACGGAGCAGTATTGGTGGTGGTTGCGGACGCCAACGCCGCGTGAAGAGTCTCAATGGCTGAACAGCAGCAGAAAAGTTGCCTACGGCGTTATTCTCGACAGGCTGGAGTCTTTCTCCTACGATCCAGGCCCAAGCCCATTCTCCTTCCCGGACACCTGTTCAAGCCCGTGTCCAAGCCCGTGTCCGCCCGCTGTTGGGTCACCCCCACACCCGGTCGTCACGAACCCTTGCACAGCCCCTGAAAGGACGCATTCGACTGGCCCTGAACCACAGAAGGAAGACCGTCCGCTCACCAGACCAGGAGGAAGGCCAGGAGGAAGGCCAAGAGGACGGCCAAGAGGACGGCCAAGAGGAAGGCCAAAAGGAAGCCCAAAAGGAAGGCTATCCAGGCGGCAGAAACCCTTGGTCACAGAGACTTGCCTGAACTGTCCAGTGCCCCAGTGCAACCTGCAGATTACAGGTACCAACGACCTCATCAAAAAAATGAACGCCCACTTTCGCACCCATATCAAAATGGGAGCCTCTCCCTATTCGTGCCCAATGCCAAACTGTACAAAACTCTTTCAACGCATAGCCCCTCTGGAAAATCATTTGCTGACTTATACGGGAAAACTTTTATTTCAATGCCCCCACACGGGCTGCCAGAAAAAGTTCGCACGCAGCGAAATCGCGATCAGACACATGAACACCCATACAGACAAAAAGCCGTATCCATGCCTCAAGGCAGGCTGTCGAAAAAGCTTCACACGCTCAGACCACCGCCTGCTACACATGCGCACCCATACCCGGCCCCGGCCCCAAAAGCGTTCCGGCACAGGTGCAGGTTCTGTACCTGTCTGAACAATCCATGCAAAGAAAACGGCAGCGCGCTCTCGCCGCCGGAGGCTACCGACCTTGACAACCCAGACACAAGACGCCCTGCTGCCAGCCAGGCTGGTGCTGACATACCGGCCGACAGCACAGACTGGCCAACCCTGTTCGCCCACCAGCACCATACAATCTCAATGGCTTGCCCCATTCAACACAGTTGCCCCCTGATATGCTTCGCATTACACAACAACGCGGCGGCCCGGCAGCAAGCACCGCACCAGAACCCACAGCCAGTCGCCAGGGCATCAGGGCCGCCGGACGGGCTCAACGAACTCTCCCTTGCAGGACAAGAGCCTGCACCAGCCGCACTCGCCCGGGCGAGGCACAGACGTCACCAGAAGTCCGGCTGGAAGTGGGCCGGGGCAGGCAAGAAAAAAAAACCTTTTTCTGCCCGTATGAGGGCTGCGAAAAAAGGTTTGCACACAACAACAATCTGACAGAACACCTGCAAACCCATACAGGAGCAAAACCCTTTGTCTGCAGTCTCCAGAACTGCGGAGCAAGCTTCGCCAAAAAGAAAAATCTGGCACGGCACCTGGTCTCCCACTCTGATAAAAGGCCTTTTGTTTGCCCACACGAGGGCTGTGCCAAAAGATTCAAGCGCAACGAGATCCTGAAAGCGCACAGGCTCACCCACACACAGCAATCAAAACCTTTCGCGTGCCCCAGAGAAGACTGTGGAAAACGTTTTGCGCGCCGGGCACATGTCCGCGAACACCAGCAGATCCACCAGCCAACCTGGCCTTTTCCCTGCCCTGTAGAAGGCTGTAACAAGCGTTTCAAACAACAAAAAGGTGCCAGGTATCACCTGCGCTCCCACACCAGGGGCATGGGGACTGGGAGCATGGCCAAGGCTGCCCTTCTCGCCTTGAAAATAAAGAGAAGCCCGCCCCCGTCTTTTCAGCCCGGGACAGCTGCGGCCAGCTCTTGCGGGACTGGCTTGTTCACCGACAGGTCAGAGGTCCCGACGACCGCCTCCCAGACTCTCCGCCCGGCACCCGGGGAGCTCGATTCCTTCCTGGAGTTCTTGCCTGAAGAGAGCCTGACAACCGACGAGAGCCTGTTCTGGCCGTTGCTGCCGATCATCCCGGAGAACTCTGTACCGGCCCCGGAAGCTACCGATGACGACCGGGCCTTCTGGCTCTGGCTGGTCTCTTCCGACAGCAGTGCTCCTCAGGACAGCTGATCCGTCGCCCATCACCCCCATCAGGGAGCCATCTTCCTGACCGGGCAGTTATCTGCGGGTGCGACATTCTCATACACTATGTCCAATGCCCCATCCACCACCGGCATTTTGATTGATCATGATTCCTGTCAACACGAACAGCAGCAGGCCCCAACAGCCGCCTGATCCAGCGCCAGCTGCAAGAGCACATTTCCGGATCACAAGAAGGCGCAGGGGGGGACGATGGGTCGCCACCCTCAACCCGCAACCCGTTCGCTGCCACTACCCGGGCTGCAACAAGACCTTCTCGCAACAACGGAATCTGAAGGTGCACCAGCGCCTCCACCTCAGTGAGGAGAGGCAGTTCGTCTGCCAGTGGGAGGGCTGCCACAAACGCTTTACACAGAGGTATCATCTGACCAGGCACGAGCGCCGCCACGCCCCGAAAATCCGCGTCAGCTCTTACCCCTACTGCTGCGACCTGGCATTCACGCGACAATCCGAGCTCAAACAACACCAGCTGCGCTACCACTGCGCCTCCTTTTTGCCCGGCGCAAGCGGCATACAACGGCTTTCAGCACACAGCAGACCGGAGGGACAAGCGCCGACATCCGGCTCAATCGCCCAGCCTGCCATGACCACCCGAAGGACCAGCGAACTTCCACAACCCACCAGTCGGCCTTGTCGCGCCTCCTCCAGAACGCCTGTGTCAACGCCTGTGTCAACGCCTGTGTCAACGTCAACGCCAGAAGCGCGCAATCTGCAGCAGATAACGCCCGCCGACGCCTGTGGCCGGGTCGCCAGGATGCCAACCGACCGCCCCGTCGTCCCGCCCCGCCCGGTTCCCGGTAACACACCGCCAATGACGGCTGTACGCCCGCCCCCTGCCGTATTGAGCATAAAGCGACAACGGCCCTCCAGACCGCAATTTTCCCGGCAGGAACTGCTGTGGCTGGATCAACCCATCGCAACATCAGAGAACAGCATGCGTCTGCTGGCGCGGCAGGTAGAAGAACCCCAGCCGTGGCGATCCTTCCAGGCACGCATCCATACTGGAACCTCACTGACACGGTTTGTCACCGATGACAGGGCCTTCTGGCTGTGGCTGGTGTCTTCAGCGGGAGCACAGCCCCCCAGAATACGCCGATCAGACCAACCGGATACCAGCTAGAGCCAGTCGTCACAAGAGGTTGCAACTGTCCTGACAGGCGGAACAGCCGCCGGCCCCAGCCACCATGACGTCAAACGATCAACAGTTTGCGTCACCAACAGACTGGAGTCCGGCGAAAACCGCACACGCCCAATGAACAACCCGCCGCGCTGGCTCCATTTTTTGACATAGCGACCATCAGGTCCAGGGCCCCAAAGATCAATCCCCCTCCGTTGCGACAGCGCACAATGGAAACCGTCCGGAGCCCATGTGAACGGATACAAGAACCTTCTGTCATTGGTCTCCAGGAGCACTGTCACCCAACCCTGGCACCCGTCACGCTTCCAGATACGGACACGGCTGCCCTCAGACAAAGGCATTGACATACAGGAAGGGGAAACAAAAAAAGCGAGAAAAAAACTGTTGGCGGAGAACTGTACGGAAACAACTTCCCAGCTGCCCCCAGAAAGGTCAGGTACAGGGTTGATATCAGAAAAAAGAGACAAGTGAACAGCAACAGCCCATGGCGGCTGGCTACTGGCCGAGAGAACACACAGACGCGGTCCAGCTTCTGTTTCCTGGTCCGGAAACGCCACCTCCCGGGCAGCGGGGCTGAATACAACACAGACCCGTTGGGCCGCAGACCTGCGGCAGTGCCTGCTGGTGAGCGGCCACCAGCCCCGTCCTTCCTCGGCAAATCTGTACAGAGTGAACTGACTCTCCGTCTGCATGGCTGCTGCGCCCTCCGTTGCCGCCAGGCTGGCCGTCACTCCCAGCAGGGTGCCAGTTTCTGCAAGCGTCCCCCTTTCAAACCAGCGATAGCCCTGCTCCTGGCCTTGCTCATCTTTCAAGGATTGTTCCTGCCAGTCTTCACCAGACCTATAGGCAAGACAAAGCTCATCACGCCCCTGCATCAACAAATGCCGACCGTCATGGCTGAAGACCAGATCGGTCATATCAGGCGGCACGCCCCTGTTCTGAGGACAGCGTCTGAGCGACTTCCACCAGGGCCACTCCCACTGCTGCCGCCAGACTCCCGCCCCTGTCTCTTTGTACACCAACAGGCTGGCACCAACCGCCGCCGCCAGGTAGCGGCCATTGCCACTGGTTGCCACCAGATCGACCGCTGTGTGCCACAGCCGGTGGCGTTCTGGCCGCCAGTCTCCTGCCCCTTCACCCGGCTGCCACTGCCATACCCGCTGGTACCCGGTCCGCTCGAACGCCTGCAGCGTTCTGCTGTCGGCACTGAACCTCAAATGGACAATGCGAGACTCGCCACCGGCACTTTGGTCACATGATCGCAAAAAGCCTGGCACAGCCTTCCAGTGACGCTGGCCTCTGCGCCACAGGCCAACACCGAGACACCAATGCTGGTCATCCGTGTGAATCTCGTGCGCGCTGGCCAGCCACTGGGCGTCCGGACTGAAGGCCACCCTGGACGCATCCCAATCTTTTTTGCCGAGCCGCTGCATACTGACAGGATCAAAGCACTCTGTGGTCAACATCTGCCGCGCAAGGTGAAAAAAACAGCGCCAGTTGGACAGCCCCTCCTGCAGCCGGTACGACTCCAGCTCCCGCCTGCCCGCCACATCCGGGGGGAGACCCGCACACCAGGGCTCCAGCAGACGACGGGCGTGATCGACATCCAGGCGCTGGCGCCCTTGCGGTCTGTACAGCGCTGGATAATTCTTCACAAAAGCACGCGCCTGCATCTCAGGCTGTCCAGCAACCCTGTTCCACTGACGACACACACGGCGGCAACCTATCAGATCAGGCAGTGGCAAATGGCACAGCACCAGCCCCAGCAGATGGTCAGGCCAGAGAGCCAGCTGCGGTTGTAATGGCACCAAGGCTGGGGATGCTGTCTGGCTGCCAGAGGACAAAAAACGCGATTTCCCCTCGACAGCTTGGCACTCACCGCAAGAAAGCGGTGTAGCCACCAGACCGCCAGCCATGACTGGCAGCGGCCCCGCGTCGGCAGACGACACGGGAGCAGGTGATGTCCCGGGATAAATGGGCGTGGCCATGGCGACAAGATCCTCCTGTTACCATATTGGTGTACAAACCACGCCAAAAGTTCAGAGCCCGCTTACTGTTCTTGTGCCAGCCTCTCCAGCAAGCGGCTCCAACAAAGCGCACTCCGCCATGCTTCAGTACCTGGCCGCCAGACAAGCGACGGGACTTCATGCTTGCCCGGCTTGGACATCCTCCCCGCCCTGAAGGACAGGGCTTGCCGCGCACTGGGTCAGACAGGCTGCCGGGGCCGTGTACGAAGGCTACAGCGCTTGATCAAGGTTCATACCAACGGCTTCGCATGGACCCAGGCCGCACGGACGCCGAGCTTGCGCCCGTTGTTCATGGCTGAGCCCCGGACTTCTCTTGCCCCCTCGCCAAAGCCGGCCCCAAACGCCAGGACATCAGAGAATTCAACGTCACCCCCAACAGCCGACTGAAGTCGGGTGAGAACAGCAGGGCGACAAAGCGGGAGGCAGGACAATTCTTCATCTTTTTGATGTAACGGCCATCAGGCCCGGGGCCCAGAATGTCGATACCGACCTTCTGCACGAGTGCACAGTGCAAACCATCCGGCGCGAATGTGATCGGAGGGTAATACCATCCCTCATACTCCTCCATCACCACTTTCACCCAGCCGCGCATCGAGACACGTTTCCAGATGCTCGCACAGCCGGCCACATAGGCTGTACTACAAGCGGCAAGAAAATGACCGTCAGGCGAAAAGCTCACGGACACAAGCTGCCAGATCGGCGCATGCATGAGGCTCGCACCACGCCCGCCATGCGGCACAGGGGCGCAAATGACAGGCATGAACACGGGATCAGCCCAGGGAGGCTGACTGTCAACCGACAGAAGACACAGGCGCACTCCCTTTTCATTTTCCTGGTCCGCGAAAGCCAGCTGGCGGGCATCGGGACTGAACGCAACGCGAGTCCCCTTTGATGTGTAGTAAGTGGAGAAGTCTGCGGTGGCCGACAGCCCGCGTCCATACCTGTTACAACGCCTGCAGGTCACCCGCAGCCAGCCAGGCCCCGGTGCAAATCTGTACAGCGTGAACTGGCCCTCTACCTGCGAGACAGCGGCAAACCGCTCTTTATGCAGACTGGCCGTCACTGCCAGCAAGGAGCCTCCGCTTTCAAGAGTCGCGTCCTCACACCACCGATATTCCTGTTGCTGGCCCTGTTCATCTTTCAGGTACTGCTCCTGCCAGACTTCACCTGATCGATGTGCAAGAAAGAGCTCATCAGGCCCTTGCATCACCAGATGCTGGCCATCATGACTCAAAGCCAGCCTTGTAATAACCGGCGCCCCGGCCCGGTGCTGCGGGCAGCGTCTGCACGACTCCCACCAGGGCCACTCCCACTGCTGCCGCCAGTGAGCCGTCCCCGTCTCCTCATAAACAAACAGGCTCTCTCCAGAGACGACGGCCAGATAGCCTGCGTTGCCACTGGATGCCACTACAGTGACCGGATTTGCGCATAAGCGGAGGCTACCGAGGTTCTCCCAGCAGCCCGCGTCCTGACCTGGCTGCCATTGCCAGACCCGCTGCCAGCCTCTGCGCTCGATCACCCGCAGCCTGCGGCTGTCGGCACTGAACATCAAATGCTCAACACTGTCTCGACGGCCTGGCTCATGAGAAAGCGGATATTCGTTACGGGACACCAGCTGCAATCTGCTCGCACCGCACCACCAGAGGTCAACACAGTTCTGGCGAGGCGCATCCCCGTTCTGGTCCCGGTACGTACTGGCGAACCACTGGGCGTCCGGACTGAATGTCGCGCCAGAGCATCCCCAGTGCCTCCCGCACAAATTCTGCTCATCCAGAACTGCAAACTGTTTTGTGGTCACCATCTGCCGTACCAGCTCAAAAAAAGCAATGCCGCCAGAAAGACCCTCGTCCCGGTGAGACGACCGATCCCGTCCGGAAACCGCATCAGGAGACGGCCTCCCACCCCAGCCAGTCAACAGACGACGGCCCCGGTCGGCAGCCAGCGCCTGGTACAGTTGCTGTCTGTGGCTGGCCGAGTAGCCTCTCATAAGAGCCCGTGCCTGCACTCGCGGGCCCCCGACGCGATACCAGCTGCGACACACACAGCGGCAGCGCATCAGGTCTGCCAGTGGCAAATAGCGCAGCACCTGCTCCACCAGATGGTCAGGCCAGCGGGAAATATGCGGTTGTAATGGCCAGACGACCTCGCCCTCTGGCGGGCCGGCGGCGCACAAGGCATCCGATTTCCGCTCGCCAGAAGGACCGGGTTCAACAGCAGCCAGCTCACGCCCAAAGGCTGCGACCGGTAGCGACTCTACGGGCAATGCCGGGGTGGCTGGCGTCGCTGAATGCACAGGAGTACTCACGGCTCAATCTCCTCTGACTGCGTTGGCCTCTCTGCCTGCGTCGGCCTGCCAGTTCGAAGCCGGGCCCGGACAAAAGTTCCAGGGCGAGGATGTGTTTCATACAAGCCTGTCCAGCAGATTATCTGAAGCTGGCACCGCCAAGGCGCCGGGTTGCGTTGCTCTCAACCCCCATGGCATCTTCCCGTCATGCTCCCGAATGCCTCCGGCTGCCCCCCACCAGCGTTGGTCGGGACGCACGCCCTGTCCCGCTCTGGCAGTGCCAGCCGGACCAAGGGTCGCAAGGACCGCTTGTCTTACGAGCATGTCACGCCAACCCAACGGACAGCACCAGGATCATTGACCCGTGCCAGTCCTCTCCGCCAGCCTGCTGCCTGCATCCAGTCAATCCGTTCACAGAGCAATCCGTTCACAGAGCAATCCGTTCACAGAGAATGGACGGGCTTCCGGATTCCGGCCTGTTGGATATCTTTCGTCTGGCCGGGTTTCGCCCCTTGTATTGCCGGCACCAGGCGCAAGGACGCCAGCTGACTCACCTGGATACCGTCTTCCCCGCAGCCCGAAGAGCTGATCACCAGCCGGGAAGCATCCGTTGTGAACAGCAGCTGCCCTACCGGCACACCCTGACGCAACTGCACTTTCTGGACGTAGCGACCACCATCTTCCGGCCCCCAGATACTGACCTCACCGCTGTCACCCATAGCCAATGCACAATGAAACCCATCCGGAGACAAGGCCATCTGGATTCCCGCAGGCAGAGACAGCCCCGTATTGGCGATCTGTGCGACACTCACCCAGTCTTGCACAGCCTTGCGTTGCCAGATGAATACGCCGGCCTGCGCCATTGCGACCAGGAAACGGCTATTGGCAGAGAACTCCAGACGACGCAGAACACACGACAGCCGTAAGCTGCAGGCGGCAGCAGAGGCGCGGAGCGGCAGTAGCAGCGGGGCAGCCTGGCCGGGCTGACTGTCGACCGACACCAGGCTCAAGCTGCTTTCGTGCGCCCCCTGGCGTTGCGGAAAAACCAGCGTCCGACCCGCCGGGTCAAAGGCCAGCGGGAAACTGGGCTCCCCGATGCGAAAAAGGCCAGGCACACACGTGCAGCACCTTGTCTGCTGCCAGCCTTGCCGGGCTGCAAAACGCCACAGATCAACAGTAACCACCTGCTGATAGCGCCCCATCGCGTCCTGCGTATGTTTCCACCCAGCCAGTGCCAGCCAGCGACCACAGGGTGAAAAGACACCGCCAGACGGCACCAGACAGGCATCCTCAAGCACCTGCTCCCGCCAGCCAGACCCGTCAGAGTGCAGGACCAGCCTGCGCTGATCAGATACCAACAAGAAATGGTGCCCGTCTTCACTGAACTGCATGACCCCTGGTACCGGCCGCCAAAGCCCCCGCCGCCAGGAAGGCGTGAACGGCTGGCGCACAAGACTCCACTGCTTCTGCCAGCTTTCACTCCCTGTCTTGCCATACAAGGCCAGCTCTGTCAGCGAATTCACCGCCAGACAGCGACCATCAGGACTGAGCTCAGCCTTGTTGACAGCGTCCCGGCACAAGAGACAGCTGCCGACCGACTGCCAGCCTCCTTGTGCAGCAGCGCACCATATCTGCCAGTGTCCCTGACTGTCGAGGACACGCAGACTGCGGCTGTCGGCACTGAAAATCAACTCGGAAACAACCCCTTCCTGCTGGCCTGAACACAGCAGCTGCAACCCGTCCTGGTCACACTGCCACAGACTGACACTGCTGTTGGCATCTCCTGGCGCGCGCGGCGACAGACCTGAAGTGGCCAACACGCAGCCATCCGGACTGCAGGCCACGCGGTCAATACACATCTGGTGGTGAACCACGCAGTGGCAAGCCTCTGCTGAAAAACAGCTCTGTGCCCGTCTTTGCTGCGTCAGCAGGAAGAAAAGAGCATTACGCGACAGTGCCCGGGTCATCCCGGCCTCCCATCGCAATCGCCAAACCGACTCGCGCCAGGCCATCCCGGCGCCTGCCAGCAGGCAGTGGCGCACCGGGTCACCCGCCAGTGCCTGATGCAATCGCCGTCTGTGGAAAGCCGGGTAGGTTTGCATAAAGCAGTGAACCTGAAGCGAATGTTCACAGGCCACCTGGTACCACAAGCGACACACCGCTCTACAATGCGCCAGTTCTTCCGGTTGCAGGTACTCAAACAGCATCCGCACCAGGTCAGCACCCAGGCACGGCAGTGCCTGATGCTGCCGCCCCACAGCCATGGCTGCGCTGCACCCGCCATCGCCTGCGCACCGGACCATCCGACCGCCGGAACGGCCCTTGGCCTCACCGGCCGGTTCCACCACCGGTGACAGCAGGCTGATCGCCGACACCGATGGCGAAAACCCAGGCGCGCCAGGCGCAAGACGGCTGTTCACAGTCGCACCCGTGCGTGGCTGGCCAGCTTTGCGGCCTGTGTTCCCGGCTCAGCAGCCACCGGGACCACTCCTGTCTGTCTGATCGCCGGAATCGCAAAACGCACAGCAACGGACGCCATTCACACAAAAAACAATGCGGGACGACCAACGCTTTTCATGCGCCGGATTCGCCATCGCGGGGCACGTCTCCCAACCTTTTCCCTCATCTTTTTTCCAGTAATGCACCCCATCCGCACCGGCAGCGGCCAGCATTTTGCCGGAACAGGAAAACATCAGGACGTCAATGGAACCTGAAACACTGTCCTCCTCTGCCTGACCAGACAAGGGCTCGAACGGCAATACAACGGGGACCTTCCAGGGCGGCTGGCTGGTGGCAGACAGCACGCAAACCTGAAGCCGGCGCTGCGGACCACGCGCTTCGGCAAAAGCCAACCTTTGACCATCAGGACTAAATACCATGGTGAGTCTGGACGAATACCCCCAGTCGAAGGGGAGAGGCCGCGGAAGGACCGAGCCTGCCACCCCCAGTTGGCGAAAAAACGCCAGAGACCTATGAACAGCGCGGGGATTCTTTCTTCCTTGTCGTTGATCGCCGCGCCCTCCAGACACAAAGCCATCCAGCGGCCAGAAGGATCAAGGGCGCACCCCTTTTTCGAATAAATGACAGAATCACGCGGAACAACCCACCGCAGCCAGGTCGCGCCCATCCGCTGGTAGAGAGCCATGCCATGGGTGTCCTCCAACACAAAGTGCTGACCGCCACGGCTGAACAGCATGGTGAAAGGCGCCCCGGTGCATCTTTGTGCACGGCCATCTGAGCCGAAAGCCCTGTGTATGAACGGGGGACATTGCACCACCCAGCCACCTGAGGCTTCCCAGCCACCTGACGCATTCTTGCCGAACAAGGTGAGCGTCCCGCTCTGGTACACAGCCATGGCACTGGCATCGGCACTGCAGGCCGCATGACAGACGACAGATCCGAACCCCCTGTGGGTACCACCGGTCAGCAGATGAGGTTGGGTGAACACGGCATGCGCCGTCCTGATGTCCAGGTGCGCGATTCCCGCTGGCATCGCTTGCGACCCGGGAGAAATGACAGGAGGATCATGGCGAGGCGAAGGCAGGCCCGACTCCCGCTCCCGTTCGGGCGCGGATCGCCTGACCGCCCGGTCCTGTCCGGCGGCCGCTTCAGTCTCCATCGGCTGACTTTCTGTCGGCGACACCGGCTCTTGTTGCAGAATCTCTACCGCTGAAAAGCGAAGACTTCTGTCTACCAATGAAGAAGTAAAGGTCCTGACAGACCGCCGCCCTGCCGAGGGTGTCTCCGGGACATCTCCCACCGGAAGCGATACCTGTTCTGTGCCATTTACGCCAATACTGCCTGGTCCCATACCCCCTCCGAGATCTGTCCGCTTGTCATTGTGTTTCCCTTGGAGTGGCTGGCAGCCGATAGAGTTCAACCGAAATGGCTGTACTTTTTCCCGGCAACAAGATCCGTACATTTTCCCGTCACCACCATGTCTCTATTGAGAACACAAATCAGGGTGTCTACGGCAGTCATCTGGCTCCCGCAAGGCGAGGGCCTGCATCTGTGACATGGCTACAGTGACACGCGCGCAACAGGCACCCGGCATCGCATCACTCCCGCCAGGGGGACAGGGTTCGCCGGCCATCTTCCCGGCTCAGCTCCCCTGATGACCGTCTCTGTGCACCGGACTGCCGGAATCACAGTTCGGGCAGCAGGGAATGCCGTTGATGCAAAATACAATCCGGGCCGGCCAGCGCCGCTGGCGCTGTGGGTTCGCCATCCGGGCGCAAGTCTGCCAGCCCTCGTGCGCATCTTTTTTCCAGTAATGCACGCCATCCACCGCAGCGGCGGCCAGTGCATTGCCAGAACAGGAGAACATCAGGACCTCAATACGCGCCGAGACAGACTCCTGCGCAGGCAGACCCGGCAAGGGCTCGAACGGCAGTATGACAGGCACCCGCCAGGCGGGTTCACTGGTGGCAGACAGCACGCAGACCTGAAACTGGCATCCGCTGCGATCACGGGACTCCGGAAAGGCCAGCAGTTGGCCGTCCGGACTGAAGACCATGGTGAGTCTGCAAGACGCATTCCAGCCTGGCGGCAGCGGGCGGGGCACGCTGACCCTTGCCTGCCAGCCCCAGCCGGCCACCTGCTGCCAGAGGGCTATACCCAGCGCAGGGACCGGGTATCCTGCCGGATGCATGGCCACGCCCTCCCTGCATACAGCCATCCACTGGCCAGACGGCGCAAAAGCCGCCCCCCCTTTCGCAGAAAGCCCGGAATCCGCTGGAATACACCACCGCATCCAGGTTTCACCCATGCGCTGGTAGAGGCTGAGGCCGCAGGAATCCTCCAACAAAAAGTGCTGACCGTCATGATTGAACAACATGGTGACAGGGGCCGCACCCTCGCTGTCATAGAGCACAGCAGGACACCGCCCTGCCGGGGTCCCGGCTCCTGAGAGAGCGGGTTCAGGCGGGGGCACTTCCCGGGCTTCAGGTTCGGGCAAGGGCCATAGTAGCGCCCAGCCGCCCGCTGTATTTTTGGAGAACATGGTCAGGATCCCGCCCCGGTACACGGCCATGGTACTGCCATCCCGGCTGCGAGCCGCATCACAGATCACCGTTTCAACACACAGGCCAGTGCGGTCGGCCAAGGGGCGGATACAGCCAAACGCAGAACGCGCCATACTGCGATTCTCACTGCCACTGCGATTATCGTTGCCACTGCGATTATCGCTATCGAACGCTGTGGCCGCCTGTTGCGCCTGTTGCGAGCCGGGCGAGACAACATCATGGTCAGGGCCTGCAACTTGCGCGCAGGGCAACGGTTCCTGCTCAGACCAGGACACCACGGCTGTGCCCTGACCTGCAACCACCATGGTCTCGGGGCGCTGCTGGGGGGAGCAGGCCTTGGCCACTGAAGAGCCAAAAGCGCTGACAAGCGCCCGACTCCCAACCGGAATCTGCTCCGGGGCCTCCCCCGCCGGGAATGAAGATTGCTGCGGGCCTGGGCTGATGGTGCCTGACTCCATATTTCCCCTCCGGAATGCTGTGAACTTTCGTCGTCTCCAATAGGAGTGGCAGGCAGCGCAAAGAGTTCCCCAGAAAAAGACACAGCCACTTTCGTTCGCGCAAAGAGGCTTATGGCCGGACAGCCACCAACGTCAGGTGCCCGCTTGTCCAGCCATCCTGTGCGTCGCCGGCTGCCTGACTGCTGTGAACGCGCAATCGGCCAGGGGTGCAGGTTCGCTAATGGACGCTTGTCAACAAAGATCCCTTATCTTCCTTCACATCATCGACGTCTATGGCGTCACAGGCATCAACGGCCATGCCTGGACGCAAGTCCAACGGCCATGCCTGTTTTTTCCGTTGCTGCAACAGATCGCTCTGCGGCATGAAGCTTCTCCAGCAGAGCCTGCCTTGTTGCAAGCAGCAGCCGGTGCTCTGGTGTCGAAGGTCGCGGAGCACCAGGCTGGTACAGCTTGGCATTGTATTTGCAAATCCTCTCGTTGAGGGTTTCGACAGCCTCTCTTGCCGCCAACAGCGATTCCGGCTGCCTCCGGACCTGTTCAGGCGACCTGCTCACGCCATCACACTCCTTGTTCACACCCTTGGCCTCCTGCAAATCTACAGGCGCTCTTGAGGCCGAAGCCAATGGTGAGCTGGAGGATTGAGAGGTCCCGGCGGCACTCGCCCGCTTACCGACTTCCTTGTCTGCTGGCCCCTGTAAAGTTTCCGGGCTCCTTGAGTTCGGCTTGTTGTCTTTCACACGCGAGCCATCTGAATCACTGGCATGCACAGGCTTCCGATGGATGGCTCTGCTGTTTCCGGTAGAAGGCGCTTGAGGAGCAGCTTTATCAGAGCAAGGCTGTTCTCTTGTGTGAATTTTCTTGTGTTGCAGCAAACTCAATCTATAAAAAAACTTCTTGTCGCAACCAGTGTATGTGCAACCGAAAAGCTCTTTTTTTGTATGCGTGCGCTCGTGACGGTCCAGGCCGAATTTGGAAAGAAACAACTTTTTGCACCCTTCCTGTGCGTATGCACAAGCCAACAATTTCCTCTTTCTACCACTTGCATGCTTGCCTGACGCCTCTTGAGGGCTCAGGTTGGTAACACTGGCCGTCTGCCTTGCCAATGCCTGCCGGGAACCGGGTACCCCAGAACCTGCGGAGGAATCAACGGTCTCACTGGCCAATAGCTTGGCCGGTTTCTGGATTTTTTCACTGTGTATGTTCATGAACACCTTCGTATGTTTGAAAATCCTGGTACTTGGCCAACAGTTTTCCCTGCCAGTGGAACCTGTTGACTTTCCTGTATTCTTCCCAGCCTATGTCCGAGTTCTTTATGGGATTTTCCCAGATACACAAGGGCGGCATGAGAGTGAATTCTGAGCATTTTGGGCACAGGGTATGACGCACGGGAACGGGCAATTACCATACCGTATTGATGGCGCGCGATTATAAAACCTTTCACGCGCCTTTTGCAAAGGACAAACCTGCCACACTCCACATAACAAATCGCATTCGATAGCGCACTTGCGTTTTGCTGTCTATTGGATATCACATTTTGCACTTTTCTCCAGCAAGAAGCTTGCAATTAACTCGCTTCTTTCATTGCTTTTCTCTATAAAATGGAGCCAACCAGATCACATTTAACCTCCCCCTTTACTCAACCAAAAAAAAGACGAAAGCTCTATTGTTTTGGCCAGATTATCTTTTTCCGGAAAGATGTTGGGATGACAAAACGCCATTTGAAAGCCAGCAATGAAATCGATTGGAGCTATTATTGAAATGCGGCTTCTGGCATCAGTAGAACCTCTCGACACAAGGGAGCCGCAAGGTTTGTTGCCCATGAAAAATGGGGGGGGGCGGATGGCATCCAGAACCTCAGCCAGCCGGTGCGCACTGCCTTGCATTACTGGCGGCTATTGTTTTACCCTAGTCAGCTATTGAATGAATAATTCTTGTGACCTTTCCTCAAATGATTCCAAGCCAAACAAAAACTTAAATGAAAAAAATACACGCACTTCCAGCATTTTTCTCTCTATTCTTTTGTTTTTCTCTATTTGGCGCAGACAACTTCAATGTGAAGGTACTGCAAAAAGGAAAGGTGTCATGCCATAGAAAACTGGCCTATGACTCACACAAAAAAAAGATCAGCTGCGAACCTTCAGGAGTCGCTTACAACAAGGGAAACCTCTACGTTGTTTCTGACTGGTGGAAGCATGACAAACCAAGGCTGTTCTCTTACCGATGGAACGGCGTTACACAGCTTACAGAAAAAGGAACACAAATAAGCAACCCGCTGATAAACAGCACAAAAAAACTTGAGGACTTAAGCGTCTCTCAGGATGGCAAATACATTTTTGCCACATCCTCTTTTGTCTTTAGTGTTTCTTCATATCGGAAATGGAAAGCTGGAAACAGAATTCTGTACTGGCCTTCCCATTCAACAAACCAGACACAACAGCTTAGGTTCAAAGAAGACACAGATGAGTCCTTTTTAAGAAAAAAATTATTGAATGTTATAAACAGCAAGAATCCAAAAGCAAAATTCTTCAAGATTGAATCACTCGCAACCTTGCCTGAAAACAAATTATTGGTAGGCACCAGAGAAATTGGACTCACATATGAAGATTTCGACTACCAAAGTCTACTTATGACAACATCCTACAAATCAGGAAAAGACAACAACTTATATTTGGACGCCCCCTTCAAACTGATAACGGAACTGAAATTCGCCGACTCTTCTCTCCAGGGAGACTACGCACTGTCAAGCCTTGAATATGATTTCGACGACCATGTTCTCTATGCTTTGGCGACGCGGGAAACAAAAGACGCGTCTGGCTCATTCAGCACTTCTTTATGGCAGATTGCAAGCAGCGACAACTTTTCATCTGCCGAAGGCTTGAGTATCAAGATGGCAACAACCGACCCTGGCGTCCCCTTGTTACTACCTCACAAATTCGAAGGCATCAGCAAGACAAGAGACAACCACTTCATAGTCATTGCAGATGATGATCGCGTGCTGACGACTGCTGATGGAACTCGTAAACCTTATGAAACCTTTTACTACATTTTGACATCATTCACCTCTGGTTAACCGACTCTGCTCAAAAGGCAGCACCGCTTTGAGAATCTGGGTATACGGGCTGCTGACACCCGCATTCCCACCCTGGCACCAGAGCATCCTGGAGAGAAACCTGACAAGAAATCAGACCGGAAACGGAAACGGAAACGGAAACGCGCTGATACAAACCGATACAAGCCAATACCAAAAGAAGCCAGTGCCATACGGTTTTGAGAAAAACGCTTGCTCGCGATGGCGCACAGCCTTCCCATGCCCGGTTGTACCTGATGGCCCGCTTGTGCAACCGCTGTGCTCACAGTCTCCCGTGCCAGTCGGCTGCGTGCCTCCGCCTGCAAGAGATATACAAGAAGGGCTTGAGCTGGAGCGCCTGTTCCGCTATTCTTCGCCGTTCGCAAGACAGCCGGGCAGCCGCTGTCTCCGGCACCTTGGTCCTGTAACGGGACGAAAAGTGGCGGAGGGGGAGGAAAGTCCGGGCTCCGAAGGACAGGGTGCCAGGTAATGCCTGGGGGGCGAGAGCCTACGGAAAGTGCCGCAGAGAGCAGACCGCCGGTCTGGAGTCTTTTCCGGCCGGTAAGGGTGAAAGGGTGCGGTAAGAGCGCACCGCATGGCTGGCAACAGTCCATGGCAGGGTAAACCCCACCCGGAGCAAGACCAAATAGGAATTCGTTGGCGTGGTCCGCGCTGAATTCGGGTAGGTCGCTTGAGGTGCGCGGTGACGCGCATCCCAGATGAATGGTTGCCAGAAGTTTCCCTTGAAACTTTACAGAACCCGGCTTACAGGCTGTCTTGTCGCTTTTTTTTTTACACAAATGCCTTCATAGAAAAACAACGGAAGTTAGAAGAACAGACAACAGAAATACAGACAACAGAAATGAAGTGCAGTATAGAAAACTGAAGTAGAACAGAAAACTGAAGTAGAACAGAAAACTGAAGTAGAGCAGAACAGCAGAACAGCAGAACAGCAGAACAGCAGAACAGCAGAACAGCAGAACAGCAGAACAAGAGAGAGTAAGAGCAGAAGGACAGAGCAATAACACGCGAAAGAACAGCGGAAGGACAAACTCTTTTCTCTGCGACTCCCCGCAGCTATTGCTAGAAGTGTCCGCATTGGCAGCAGTGTCCGGTGCCGACGTATTTTCCTTCGCATCTCTTCAGGCTGCATCTCGTCAGACCAGCATTCTGTTCGGTGAGTTCAGTGCAAACAACAGCTGGCATAAGAGACCTCCTCTGCCCTATCAACTGTCAGTCTTCCTGTCCAGCTGTCGTCTTCCTGACCAACTATCAGTCTTCCTGACCAACTATCAGTCTTCCTGACCAACTATCAGTCTTCCTGACCAACTATCAGTCTTCCTGATCAACTATCAGTCTTCCTGATCAACTATCAGTCTTCCTGACCAACTATCAGTCTTCCTGACCAACTATCAGTCTTTCTGACCAACTATCAGTCTTCCTGACCAACTATCAGTCTTCCTGACCAACTATCAGTCTTCCTGACCAACTATCAGTCTTCCTGACCAACTATCAGTCTTCCTGTCCAACTATCAGTCTTCCTGTCCAGCTGTCGTTTTCCTGATCAACTGTCAGTCTTCCTGATCAACTATCAGCCTTCCTGTCCAGCTGTCGTCTTCCTGATCAACTATCAGCCTTCCTGATCAACTATCAGCCTTCCTGATCAACTATCAGCCTTCCTGTCCAGCTGTCGTTTTCCTGATCAACTGTCAGTCTTCCTGACCAACTATCAGTCTTCCTGTCCAGCTGTCGTTTTCCTGATCAACTGTCAGTCTTCCTGATCAACTGTCAGTCTTCCTGGTCAACTGTCAGTCTTCCTGATCAACTGTCAGTCTTCCTGTCCAGCTCAGTCTTCCTGTCCAGCTGTCGTCTTCCTGATCAACTATCAGCCTTCCTGTCCAGCTGTCGTCTTCCTGATCAACTATCAGCCTTCCTGTTCAGCTGTCGTCTTCCTGATCAACTATCAGCCTTCCTGATCAACTATCAGCCTTCCTGATCAACTATCAGCCTTCCTGATCAACTATCAGTCTTCCTGATCAACTATCAGTCTTCCTGATCAACTATCAGCCTTCCTGATCAACTATCAGCCTTCCTGATCAACTATCAGCCTTCCTGATCAACTATCAGCCTTCCTGATCAACTATCAGCCTTCCTGATCAACTATCAGCCTTCCTGATCAACTATCAGTCTTCCTGACCAACTATCAGTCTTCCTGACCAACTATCAGCCTTCCTGATCAACTATCAGCCTTCCTGATCAACTATCAGCCTTCCTGATCAACTATCAGTCTTCCTGTTCAGCTGTCGTCTTCCTGATCAACTGTCAGTCTTCCTGATCAACTGTCAGTCTTCCTGATCAACTGTCAGTCTTCCTGATCAACTGTCAGTCTTCCTGATCAACTGTCAGTCTTCCTGATCAACTGTCAGTCTTCCTGTCCAGCCGTCGTCTTCCTGATCAACTATCAGTCTTCCTGATCACCTGCCAGGCTGCTCTTGATACCTCCAGGCCCTGTCCTTTGTGGTACGACTTCCACCAGGCCAATCAGAAACAGGTACCCACTGGCCCTTGTTGTGAAGCATACCCAGAGAGGCCTTGAGCTCACGGCCATGTCCCTTGTCTGCCTCCAGCGGCCACAGCGGCGGAGCCAACACGAGGTTGAGCGAAAGAGGTTCCGAACAGGCGAGCACCGGACTCGACGAACTCATCGAACTCAGCCAGACCGGCAGCACCGACCAACGCTTGCACCAACGCCAGCCCGGTCGCGCAACCGGCTGACGAACCACCAGCTCCTCGTCCCGAGGGCGGCGCGACAGAATATGACGCGGCGGCAACCGTCGGCACCGGCGCCTGCCGCATCGGGTGACCTGCATCCCGGCAACAACCGCCAGCACAACGGCCACAACAGATTCAGCACCCGCAAACAGCGAGGCATCCGCAAACAGCGAGGCATCCGGTTCCAGCTCCTCTTCAGGGCCCGTCGCAGGGACTTCCACAATACCAAACCGGTGCGCAATGGCTTCCCGTACTTCGCGACTGATGACTCTCCTACAGAGAGGACATGCCTGGCTGTAACCCATAAAGCCCGCTTTTTCGCCCCTGCCAACGGCACAGTCGCGGTGAAAACTGTGGCCGCACGCCAATTGCACATGACAGCCGTCCGGCGTGATCCCTGCCGGTTGTTGTTCGCCAGCAACAGTCGATCTTCGCTCGACTGTTTCCAGGCAGATAACGCAAGTGTCGTCGCCTGGCGCGCACGAATTCTGAGTGACCATAATATTTTCCTTGTCTTCTATTTCGGCTTGTTGCCCTCCCTTTTCTTTTGACAAGCACGCAGGCCAAAAGTTACCCGACACCCAGATAATTCCCGTCAGGCTTCCCGCAAAGCCCGGCGCAACACCTTTCCTACAGGCGTCATGGGCAGTTCATCACGCAACTCAATATAGCGGGGCACCTTGTAGGCCGTCAGCTGACGCTGACAATGGGCGCGCACCTCTTCTGCTGTCAGATTTTTGTCTGAAGGAACCACAAAAAGCTTCACAGATTCACCGGTTTTCTCGTCCCGCACCCCTACCGCCGCACAGTGCGCAACACCCTCGAGCGTGCTCACCACGGTCTCCACTTCGTTGGGATACACATTGAACCCCGACACCAGCACCATATCCTTGATGCGGTCCACCACAGTCACGAATCCGTCTTCGCCTATCACGGCAACATCACCGGTTCGGAACCAGCCGTCAGCATCCAGTACCTCGGCAGTTTCCTGCGGACTCTGCCAGTAGCCGGTCATCACCTGGGGACCTTTGACACAGAGTTCACCAGGCTCTCCCGGCGGCGTCTCCTGCCCTTGCTGGTCGACAGTCTTCAGCGCGGTCCCAGGCACCGGCACACCCACAGTGCCAGGGCGCACCCAGTCCTGAAGGGGGTTGATGGCCACAGCAGGCGAGCATTCGGTCAGCCCATAGGCTTCGGATACCACTGACCCCGTCACTCTTTGCCAGTGCGCGGCCGTATCGGCCTGCAGCGCAGTGCCACCGGACAGCGTCAGCTTCAGACGGCTGAAATCACAGTCTCTGAAGTCAGGACGATTCAGCAAGCTGGCAAACAGGGTATTGAGACCCACAAACGCAGTAAATCGCCAGGGCTTGATCGTCTTGATGAACCCTGCTGTATCACGTGGATTGGCAATCAGGATGTTGTGGCTGCCTTCTTCCATCATGACCAGCAGGTGCACTGTAAACGCATAAATGTGATACAGCGGCAGCGGAGCCACAATGATCTGGCCCGGTTTGTGCACGAGCTGACCACTGGCATCGGTCTGCGACAAATGACCACGGGCCTGCAACATGTTCGCCACAAGATTGCGATGCGTCAGCATGGCGCCCTTGGACACCCCGGTGGTACCACCGGTGTACTGCAATACCGCCAGATCATCCAGCTTGATGCTGTCCGGTCTGCTATAGGACTGGCGCCCTCCCTGCTTGAGTACCTTGCGCAAAGACACAGCGCCAGCAAGACGAAAAGGCCTGACCATCTTTTTGAGATAACGCGCCGCCAGATTGACCAGCTGGCGTCTGGGAGCCGGAAGACAGTCACCCGCACTGGTGACAATCAGATACTCCAGCGCAGTGTCTGAGGCGACTTCCTCGACCAGGTGTCCAAATACATCCAGAAAAACCAGAGCCCTGGCACCCGAATCAACAAACTGATGGCGCATTTCCCGGGCTGTGTAGAGTGGATTGGTGTTGACCACCACCAATCCGGCTTTCAGCGCACCGTAGACCGCCACAGGAAACTGAAGAAGGTTGGGCATCTGGATCGCAATCCGGTCGCCAGGACGCAAATCAGTCTGGTGCTGCAGATAGCAGGCAAACTGCGTGCTGAGTCTGTCGATATCCCGGTAACACAGGGTGTGTCCTATGCCGGTAAAAGCGGGCTTGTCTGCATATTTTTCAAAACATGTTTCCACAAGGTCGATAATCGAGGCATAAGCGCTGGCATCTACCGTATCCGGCACGCCTGGCGCGCGCTTACCATTCCAGAATTGCGCGTCCATAGGTACATCACTTTTTTTCAGTTCTGAAAACAGCTTGATCGCATTTTTCTGGCTGTTCCCTTTGTTGTTGAAGGCCGGGCGGCCAGAGAATCACGCCTGTGTTCGCTGCACTGTTCAAACAGCCGTTTCTCTTGACAGCCGTTCTATTTTTTTGTCGCAGGGGGCAGGCGCCCTCGAAGGTGGCGCTATGATAGCGAGAACCGCTCACAAATTCTAAGAAAGGCGCTCGTCCTCCCCGCTTTTCGTCGACCATGCAAGACTGGCGCACAGCCTGGACAGGCGCGGCAAGCTGTCTGTTTCGTTATGGACTCCCCGTTTTGCCTTTGTTCTCATCCAGCCTCCACGAACTCAGAGAGCGGGCTTTCATGAACAGGTGCTCAACTGCTGCACGCTCGCGCATCCAGGCGACAGCGGCCTCACAGCGGCCTGTCACGCCTGACCAGCCTGCCCAGGCTGGTCAACAGCCGGCAGCAGCCGCAACCTTGCTGCCCCCATCAGAGCGGGTGACGGCATCGGTGCCACCAGAACCACTTGTTTTGCCCGGTCCCGAATTGTCGCTCTGGTCTGATCCACTGCTGCTGTTGATTCTGCAGCACCTGGAGTTCAGTGACCTGGTACGCGCCAGCCTGGTAAGCCATCAGTGGCACAGGCTGGCCAGCACCTGTGAATTGCGGTCACGCACATTCCTGCACCAATACTCTATAGCGCACCGGCACAAGCTTGATCCGGTACTGAGTGACAACCATGTCAAACAGTTCCTGCTGCCCTGGTGTATGTTCTGGCCGGCAGGTCGCTACAACGACGAGCTGGTGAGCCTCGCTTCGCGTTCCAAACCGTTCCACCAGCTGTTTTACCCGCTGGTGCGGGCACTGGTGTGTGCAGCGCATTTTTCCATCGATCGCAGGGATAGCGCACTGCTGCAGACAGGCGAAACCAGCACCGGCGTGGCGATCAGTCCGAACGGGATGTATCTGTCCAGCTGGGCCAACCCCATGACAGGCAGCCATACCAGGATTGATCTCTGGTTGCTGGGCACCCATGGCTTTCGGAGCCTGTTGACAACAACGCATGACTCTTTCCTTTTGGGCCTGTCTTTCACTGCTGACAGCGATCGCCTGCTGGCGGTCACTTCGACTCAAATTCTCGAATGGTCTGTCGATGCCTGTACTGCCCCCCCGGCCCGAAGGGAGCTGCTGCCTCCGGTCCCCACCCAATGTTCCCTGGTGACCAGCGCTGACTCAGGCCACAAGGCTTTTCTTGCAGACGACAACGTGCACATATTCAGTCGACCAGAACCTTGCTCAGGAGACTGGAACCGGACCCTGTTTCTGAACAGGACAGACAGTCCCGAGCTCTGGTCGCAACACAAGCTCCTCGTGTTCTCTCCGGACAGCCAGCACCTGCTGTTGATCACAGGCAGAAAACTCTGGCCGCACTTCTGGACAGGCGAGCACTGGCAGCTGCTGCCTCTTCACTATTCAGACGCACAAGCCGTCGATGACGCACCTGTTTTTTTCGCAGCGACATTTTCGCCTGACTGTCGCACTCTTGTGACTTTCTCCCTGATGCAGGATGTGTACCTGTGGCAGCGTCTTTCTCCTGGCACATGGACTCTGTGCACCCGATTGAGTATTCCAGGCATTGATTTCGTTCAGGCCAGACCTTACAACTTTTCGCACATTTTCAGCCCTGACGGTCAGCATCTGGCTCTGCCCACAAAGAGCGGGATAGATATTCTGCGCCCTGCTGACCGACCGCCGCACTGGACACTTCACACGAGGCTGACACCCAGGCCTTCTCATGTCGCCGCAACAGACGACAGCGATGAGTGGCGTTGCGTTTACTACCCGGCTTTCAGTCCTACTGGCGCCGCTCTGCTGGCAGTTGTCAACAGGGGGGTGCAGCTGTGGCGTTACAATACTGCTTCTGGCTGGCAATCGGCGGCATGGATTGATCGCGATCAATGGAGGCCCTGCCGTTTTGCCTGGTCTCCGGACGGTTTCCACTGTGCCCTGGCTCTGGGAGACAAGGGGCAGATCAGTGTCTGGGGCCCGGCCCCCCGTGGTCGGTACGTCTGCAAGCTGCATTTTACCCAGGGTGCTCAAGTGCGCTGGCTGTTTTTCACCCCTGATGCCACCCGACTGCTGGTCGTTTCAGCCACGCAAGGGCAGGACACGAGCCTGGCCGCTGACGCTTCCTGGTTTACCAGCCGCTTGACACTACTGCCTTTGTTCCCGGGAGCCAGACAATGAACAGCCTTGCAGAGCATGACCAGCCCTGAGGGCATTGACTGTTGATGGCAGGGAGTCGAACGGCTCTCTCGTACGCCGCTGTGACAGGCTCGACAGCAAGCTCAAAAACACACACAGCGTCCAACCAGACGACCATGGCGGCGCCCCGCACAACGTCACCGGAACTGGCCGGAGCCTGTGGGCCTTGTTTGGCTCTGTCAGAGCCTTTTTCGCTTGTCCGGGCAGGCCACTACCTGCAGATGGAGGCCTGTCATATGATCGCGTAACTCTCAGCCTTGGTATCTCTCCGGCCGCCTGTCGCCCAGGGACCACCGTTTTTGAATCGCAGCCTGCTGACCGGCTTTGCTTCCCCGGGCCATAGTGACAGCGACGAGCACGCCAGATGCGCCGGTTCCCGGACGCGAACGGTGCAACTGGCCTGATACGCTTGTGTTGCCTTGCATGCCATACCTGAAGCTGGGTGACCTGTTATCTTGTAACCGGGTCTGTCGCCAGTAGCCCCGGGCAGGCTCTGATCTGTCACTGCCGGCGCACAGTTTCATGCAACACTTTCCCGGGTATCACAGACAGCGTCTGCAACAGGGTCTGCAAGCCTGCCGCGCGGGCATTGCCTGACATTGCCGGTCTCATTGAACAGCGGTTTGACAACAAAGCCGGCATGTCAGCAAAGCTGGATGAGAAGAAGGAAATGCAGTCAATGCGTTGGGTACCCCGCTGATTCTGGCGCCGGGCAGTAGCCCGTCTCCCCTGCCCGACGCGCCCGTGCAAGCCCACCTCAGCTGTCTTGCGCCACAGACGAAGGCTGGCGAAGCAGAGCCGGGACCTGCCGAAACTGCATCACAATTCACTCCGGAGGGAGCCCTGCGGCATGGTGATACAATTCCTGACAAAATACAGGGCATAAAAATTTCTGCTGCACTCTCACGTCTGCTATATACAAAACCGGGCGCTGCCTGCGGCCCCGAAGAAGCAGCAGATGTTTGAGGAGAATCTGGCATGACCAATATGCTATCCGAGGTATACACAGCCTTCCGTGAGGCCGGGTCGTCAGAAGAGGCGGCTCAGTCAGCAGCGCAAGCCCTGTCATCGGATTTGTTGGCGACCAGACAGGATGTTGTCCAGGGCGAGAGAGCACTGGGCAACAAGATTGAGCAAGGAGCCAAAGCCACACAGGCCGAAATACTTCGTGTCGAAAAAGATCTGGGCAAAGAGCTCACCGAGAAGATTGAGCAAGGAGACAAAGCTGTACTGGCTGAAGTCACCCGGGTGGACAAGGATCTGGGCAACAAGATTGAGCGAGGAGACAAAGCTACACAGGCCGAAATACTTCGTGTCGAAAAAGATCTGGGCAAAGAGCTCACCGAGAAGATTGAGCAAGGAGACAAAGCTGTACTGGCTGAAGTCACCCGGGTGGACAAGGATCTGGGCAGCAAGATTGAGCAAGGAGACAAAGCTACACAGACCGAAATACTTCGTGTCGAAAAAGATCTGGGCAACAAGATTGAGCAAGGAGACAAAGCTGTACTGGCTGAAGTCACCCGGGTGGACAAGGATCTGGACAACAAGATTGAGCAAGGAGACAAAGCTACACAGGCCGAAATAGTGCGTGTCGAAAAAGATCTGGGCAAAGAGCTCACCGAGAAGATTGAGCAAGGAGACAAAGCTACACAGGCCGAAATAGTGCGTGTCGAAAGAGAGCTGGGCAAAGAGCTCACCGAGAAGATTGAGCAAGGAGACAAAGCTGTACTGGCTGAAGTCACCCGGGTGGAAAAGGATCTGGGCAACAAGATTGAGCAAGGAGACAAAGCTACACAGGCCGAAATAATTCGTGT
>MPMQ01000156.1 GCA_002238585.1 Kistimonas sp. bin40
GTTCGCCCACTTCTTTCAGCGCTACCAGCAAGACCGCACAAATATGCTTGCAGCTTACCCCTACCGGGCAGGTGCACTCGCCAACAGTCTGGACAGGCTCAGAAAAATCGCTGTATTCAAAATCAATCTCAGACGTGTAAACATTCCTGCCACTGCCATTAATAACACCGGAAAGGACGCGCTCTTTGGAATCGTAGTGATACTTCAATACCCGACCGCTTCGGGCATAGGTCACAGCCCGTCCGAACGTTCCTTCTCCAAACCAGAGGCGCAGTAAATCTTCCACAGCAAACCTTGTTCAATTGATCGAGTTAAGACGGGGATCAGCTGCTCTCGCTCTTTGATGTTTCGTCGACCTGTTCAAAGATAGTTCAGGGCCAATTTTTAGCAGCGAAAACGTCGCCTGCGTCGCATGAACGAACCGGCCTTCGCAGCTCAAAACTTTCACCCTGAAGAAAGACAGCCACCCTTATTCGCCATGAGCCATCAAAAGGGAAAAATCCAGTGTCAAGTCCGCGTAATCGTCCGGGGCCTGAACGACTATCCAGGCGGTGGGTCGTCTGCACGTCTGTGATCCGGCCGGTGAAGTGCTCGACCATGCCATCGGTTTGTGGACTGGCTGTGACATGCATGGTCAGACGGTGCTCGATGCCCCGGGCATCGCAGAGCGGCTCAACATCCTCAATCCTACTGTCCAACTTCTCCAACTGATGACCAACTGATGAAACGGAGACATATCTCACTGGCGTTCACAGACAAACAACGCCAACTTGCGGCCCTACTGTTTGCCTTTGGCCCGCTTGGTGCGTCTGGACCAGATGGGACAGGCTGCCCGAGCCTGCACTTGGCCTCGAACAGGGCTATTCAGGAAGACCTCTCCTCCCGTAAGCTTGCTGGTTGCCAAGCCAGACTGTCCTTGAGGGGGAATGGAGCGCACCTCCCTCGCTGTACCCTTGCCATCTCTTCTGGCTCACAGGCTTCTCGATTTTGTAGATTGCATCAAGGCACGCTACCGCCCGCCAGCTTACACTCTCGCTGAAAAGCAGTGATCCAATTGTCCTGTACGCTGGCTCATTATCGGCGCGGATTCTACAGGTTCTCGCCCCTTGTAACCACCCCCAAATACTCCCGCAGCCGCCCCTGCGACACGGGGCAGCATAAGCGTGCATATTCTGCCATCACTTGAACACCCTATATGGTCCTCCGCCCCTTTTTGCAAAAACTGTGTGGAGATGTCAAACTTAGATAACTGCGCCCGCATATTCGGCCTATTTGTAAGGAATACACCTCTGGCCGTGATGGGAATCCGTGCGGCTTGTCCTTATCGATTCTTCGACCTCAAAGATCCGCGTGTTCATCAGGTTTCAGACCGCCGGTTTTTCCCTGTTTGCCATCAATATCACATGGTTGCGTATTCTGGCATCACTTGAACACCCACTCTGGTAACGCTTGAACATCCAATCTGGTAAGACTTGAACAGCTATTCTGGTAACTCTTGAACACTTTTCTGTGGTTTCCAGAATCACTGTTCAATCAGCAAGAACAGATGTTCTGTCAGGTCCCGGACGATTACGCGGACTTGAAATGAACAATTCAGGCTTTTCAGCGTACCAGTTTTTCATGGCATCGACCGGTGTAGCATGTCCAAGGGCCTTCTGGGGCAAGTGGTGATTATAGAGCCAGGCGTAGCGCAGAAGGGTGGTTTCCATGTCTTGGGAATCATCGAAACGATGGGTCGTCAGAACGTCTGCGATCCGGCCATTGAAGCGCTCGACCATGCCATTGGTTTGCGGGCTACGCGGCTTGGTGAGGCGGTGCTCGATGCCCAAGGCATGGCAGAGTTGATCAAACTCGTGAGTTCCACTGGCAGACTTCTCTCGAGAGCCAAACAGGCGATCAGTGAATTCCTTACCATTGTCGGTCAACAGCTTGGTTATCTTGATCGGGCAGGTCTTGCGCAAGGCTGCCAGGAAAGCTTTGGCGGATAAGGCGGTTTTGTTCTGTCTGA
>MPMQ01000157.1 GCA_002238585.1 Kistimonas sp. bin40
TTCCAGCCGTTCCCGCGAGCAATGATGAATTCCCGCCGAACGCCCAACCATTCGACGGGGGACGACTACCAATAACGACAAGCCCGGCCCTGTTGAAGGACAGCCTCCCAGGCGCGCCCTTGCGCCAGCTGCCGGGCTTGATTCCCTCTACAGCATTTCCCTCAACAACGCAGAGTCGCAGCTTGAGGCCGCCAGCATCTCAAAGAGATGTCTCAGACGTTGCACTTTCTGCATCAGTGACGGCAGCCTCCTGGTGCGACACCAGCTTCACCTGATCATCCTTGCGCGCCTGCTCCCTTTTCGACACCCTCTTGCGGTAGGCGCACATGGCCAGCTCCGTGGCCGCACAACCGCCCCCAAACAGGGCCAGCACAGCCAGGGGCACGAATGCGCCAATGTAGACATTCGTCCAGTCGGCAGCTGATGCAGTAGTACCTGTTGGCCCGGTCTCTGCTGGCGCAGCCTCTGTTGGTTGAGTCACCGGTCCATCATGGGCAGATGGCGCCGGACGTGGCACGGCCTGTCCCACCAGCCTGGACCGGGCCCAACTCAGGCAACCACCCATCTCGGGTATCTGCACCTGCCAGCCCCGACCGGATGCATCGAGATCAGCCCGGGTACCGCGCGGCAGTGCAAACACCTGTCCGGCAGTCACTGCCAGACGGACGTCTTCAGTGACAGTACCTGCCCAGCCAGGCTGCCAGTGCGCATCCATTTCACCTGTACCCAGATGCCAGCGTCGCAGACTGGCGGGCTGTCCCTCTTGCTGGCGTACCGCGTAGAGCCAGCCACCGGCGTGGGCCAGCAAGGCGGCCCCGCCCGGCTGTCCGGACAGATCAAACGCCTGACGCAAACGGGGGTAAACATCAGCGCCAGGTCGTCCACCCAGCCCATAGACTTCCAGAGTGTCGCTGTCATTGCGCTGCATCCATAGTCGCAGCTCACCCTTCTCCCTCGACAGCAGCCGCGCCTGGCCTGCCAGAGATCCATACTCGATCACTTGGTAGTATTGATGCACAGGAGGCTCGGGATCGAATCCCGATATCATGGCATTCAATTGTGACGCCACCAGCTGGACCGGTTGCCCCGGTTGCTGATAGAGCTGAAACAGCCGATCTCTTCCCCACGCCAGACTGTAGCGCGCAGACCCGTCCTGCAGCACCGGATCCCCTTTGCGGGGCTGATGCGCGCCATCAAAGCCATAAGTCCATGCATTCCCCAAATGCAGCAAGAACGGCTCCTTGCCAGGCAAGACGCGGAATCCATTCACGCGCAGCAGTCCCTTCACATTATTGTCCCGCTGCCAGGGGTAGCTCTGCCGGGTCACCAGCCACCACACCGCCCGTCCCCCCGACTGACCAGGCCCGCCGGTCAAGGACTGAAAGACTTCATGCGGGTAACGGGTCTTGAAGAGTGGACACTTCAGGCCATAGCCTCCCCCGTCGAAAAATCCGGCTGCCACAATGGCCTGCCAGAACTCCATGAGCTCAAAACTGTTGACGCGCAAATCCCAGCCTTTCTGCAGCGGGGAAAGCAGTGATTCCCCGATGTGCCTTTGGTCAGCATCAGGAGGTTTTCTGAAGGGCCGGGTATCGACATCCGGCGCAAGGCTGCAGTTATAGGAACTGGCCCTGTAGCCTGCCGTATCAATCACTGTGCTGGCCTTGTGCAGACTCGTCTGCGGTAACGCCCAGGATGGAAACAACGGCAAATCCGCATCTCCCCCCGAGAGCAAGAGAACAGACACAGTTCGCGCCGGGGCCAGCTGGAGACGTTCAGCTACAGCACCCCAGGCCTGCAACTGACCCGGTCCCACCGCCCGATGCTGCACAGTCAGGGACGACACGGCTTCAGTGGAAACGAGGCTGGCCAGTGCCACCCCTGTGCCATTCAACGCCTGCGTCTCTCTCTGGACTCTGCCCGGTATCCCGCCTGCTGACCGCGCTCGTATGAAGTTGTCCGTGC
>MPMQ01000158.1 GCA_002238585.1 Kistimonas sp. bin40
GTTTCCCTGAGCGGTGCCCTGTGCACAACAGTTTCCGACCTGGCTGGCAATCTCTGGGTTTATGCACCCGATGCGCAGAACCAGGTCAGCTGCAAAGCCAGCGCAGCACTGGACAGCCAGGTACAGTTCCTGGCTTACAGTAACGATGGCCTGTCTGTGCTGACCGGCACAGCAACACAAGACATAGCCCTGCAACTGGTAGCTCTTCCCGAGAGTGCACAGCAGCAGGATGAGCGGCACCACCCATGACCAGGCCAGGAGCTGCCGTTGTTTTCCTTGACGCACACAGCTGGAAAGCTTGTCATAGAATCGCTCTTCCACTGAACTCTACGGCCGGCCTTGAGTCCAAGCCTTGTCAGAATGAAAGGCAGCTTTGACGGCCATGCACTACGATCAGCCCCGCACAGTCTCCGGCACACTCCCGAGGCAGGCTTGTGCCTCCTCCCCCCGGGTGTCGCCCGCAGGGCCCAGTGTCTTTGGTCGTCCCCTTGCCAGCACTGCCCCACAGCAACGTCTGGCACCTGCCCTGGAGAAGTCAGCAGCCGCCATTCTGCCCCAGCCCCTGCTACAGCGCATATTCAGTGATCTGCCCCTCTCGTCACACAATCAATGCGCACTGGTGTGCCGCCACTGGCACGCCAGTGTGCCTGCTACCAGAAAGGAAGTGGCCCGGTGGGTTGCAGAGCGCGGCCATCACAACCTTCAGGTCAGCCAGCAGGTAGCCGCCAGTTACAGTCATCGCATAAGACCCTGGCTGCGAGCCGAAAGAAGCCCGTTCCTGCCCATAGTGGAACGCCAGCAGCAAGAGCTGTTGCGTTTGCAGGACTGCCTGCTGCAAGCACAGTCGTCGCCAGCACACGAACAACTGCGCCAGCAGGAAAAGACAGCCCGGTGTCTTTTTTGCTCACTGGTGCACTACAGCCTGGACCTGCAGCTGACACAGGCCGATCATCTGATACTGCAAGCTCTCCCTTTTCCTCCAGACACTCGCGACCTGGCGCGATCCTGTACCAGCGTCTGCGGTCGCTGGTACGCAAGGATACTGCTGCCAACAGCCACGGCAAGCGGCCATGTTCTGAGACTGTACGCCTGGAAACAGGGGAACTGGCACCCGCAAACCTTGTCTCCCCCCGATGGGCTTCCGCCCGGGACCGGGGGCTCTTTGAAGGACTGCCTTTTCAGTACCGGGCAGCCTGACACCCTGCTGTGTCATTACAGCGGAGGCCAGATCGGCAGCTGGCACCCCAGTCCGGATTCAGGCGTCTGGAACTATGCTCCCATTCTCAAGGTGGACGAGAGTGCGGACACACAGGTACTGGCCACCTCTGCTGACGGTGATCTGATCATGAGGTTGCAGAAAGCCAATGATCCCAGGCAAGGCCTGCTGGTTCTCCAAGGCCGGGGGGGGGAGCAAGGCTGGGGCCCTGTCGTTGCAAAATGGTATGGCCAGATATTGGCGTTGACTCATCATAATTCCGATTGCCACCAGTGGGCCCTGGCCACAGTCGCCACTGAGGGTGACACCAGGGTCACAGCAATCTCTATCCTGGAACGCGGTCTCAACGCGCGTCCCGGCATCTGGGGAGAGCAGCAAACCCTTCTCGCCAGTGGGCAACGTCCCCTGGCGCTGCACTACAGCCCGGACGGCTGCCACTTGCTGGGCCTGCTGGCCGGCCAGCGTGCCCTGCTCTGGCACCTGGATAACAAGCGTCGTCTGGTTCAGAAGCTGGAGGTCACCTGTGCCTTCAGCGAAATCAGAGCGGATCTGCGCGCGCAGCGTCTTTTTTATCAGAATGGCAAGCGGCTGGCACTGGCACTGGCACTCTCAAGCCACTGCATTCAATTCTGGGTGAAACACAGCAGCAGTCACTGGCACCCCGGAGACACACTCAATATCCGCTCTGATGCCAGGGGCGGCAGCGACGACCCGCTGCGCTATA
>MPMQ01000159.1 GCA_002238585.1 Kistimonas sp. bin40
CGCCAGCGCGACAGCATCCAGCCAGCGAGAAGGTCTGCATAGTGTGTGATAGAGCGGGTGTCTGCTCTCGTGATGTCTGGCGGCTGGCATGGCTGTCTGCGGCAGCACTTGCTGTCGAAAACTGGGGGTCAATCCCCCAGTGCCTGCAAGGGTCCTCCTGGTCGTTGGCTGCAAGGTCGTCGTCACGAGGGCGCGGGTGTTACCAGGCTGTGCGGCTGGTGTTCGCACGGGTATGCGTCACAGCCTCGGCTGTAAGGACGTGACCGGCTGACTGGGGTGCCGGCTCCGGTTCCTTGAAATTCCTTGAAAGTAGCAACACAACGCGGCCAGGGCAGTGGGCAGGTTTGCTCCGCGAACTGCATTGACCGCTGTCGTGCTTTATGAAGCATCAGAAGTGGCGAGGCTGTTCTTTCTGCGAAAAAGGTAAGGGTACAGAGCCTGCCCAACGCCTTCTTGATGAGGCGGTTTGTTGCGCTGGACTGGAAGAGCTCAAGAAGGTTCTGGGGATCTTGACGCTGACTGCGAATCTACTAGTCTTTCGTCGTCTTTTTGCGTTGAGTGAACCTGGAGGACAAGAGCATGAACCCGGAGGACAAGAGCATGTTGAGCGGTGGTTTGCGCAGGGGGGGGCATCTGGTCCCCGCGCTTGGTTTGGTGGCTAGTGTCGTTTGCACGCCGGTTGCGTGGGGGGGGTATTGTGGATATGCCACAAGAGATGCGGAATCGCTGAAAGAATGCCTCCAGCAGTATTCGGATGAGGAACCCGCAGACGCCCGGGGATCTGAAATACTGGGAAAAGTCAGGTTATGTCTGAACACAGCGGGCGAGACAACAGGGCAAATGCAAACATTTCAGGCGCAGAAATGCCTGAGTGATATAAAGCCTGAAGGCTTGAGATGGGGTGGAGCGCTGTCTGCCATCAGATCCTATATCAACCACGATCTCGATATCATGAGCGACGAAGAGAGAACGTGCTCTCAGGAGCGGCTGAACCTTGAGGGGAGCCTGGTGCAAGCCAAATTCAAATTGGAAGGCAAGCCAGACGGGGGGCAGGGTAGCTGGAGCTCCTGCAGGACCGAGGTTCGCAAGGTGCTCGGTCTGTCTGAGCCGGAAACAGAGTCGTTGAGTAATTGAGTCATTGGAAAGGAGTCGGAAGCCTGGCCAGCAGTGGCAGTGTATGGGTAAGAGGCAATCTTTTCGACAGCATCGGGGGCTTGCTGGTTTCGTTTTTGGGACTGCGTGGAATGTGACTCGGGGAAGTACGGGAGAAGCAGGCTGCCCGTCTGACCAGAGGCTCGGTGGGGTGCCTCGACTTTTTCAGGGGAAGCTGGGTTGCTGCGTCCGTTGTGCCAGGTTGCGCCGGTTTTAGAGGTGCCTCCATTTCAGTCAGTTGCTGGTTTGCAGACACCGAACAGGGATCAGCCTGGGTAGGCCCGCAGGTTTGTTCCCGCGTTCAGGGTTGGGGCCTGTGGGCTGTCGCATGCTGACTCAAGAGAAGCCAGGACCTGTCAGAAGCAGGAAGAGTGGGGTCAATCCCCCGGTGCTTGCAAGGGTCCTCCTGGTCGTTGGCTGCAAGGTCGTCGTCACGACGGCGCGGGTGTTACCAGGCTGTGCGGCTGGTGTTCGCACGGGTATGCGTCACAGCCTCGGCTGTAAGGACGTGACCGGCTGACTGGGGGGCCGGCTCCGGTTCCTTGAAATTCCTTGAAAGTAGCAACACAAAGCGGCCAGGGCAGTGGGCAGGTTTGCTCCGCGACATGCACCAGCCACTGGCGTATTTTTGAAACATCGGAAGTGGCGATGGTGTTAACAGATGGGGCTCTTTCTGCACAAGGTAAGGGTACAGAGCCTGCTCAGTGCATCCTTGATGGGGCGGGTTGCTGCGCGGGACTCAAAGAGCTGAAACAGGTCATGGAGGGCTTGGCACTGACTGAAGCTG
>MPMQ01000160.1 GCA_002238585.1 Kistimonas sp. bin40
ATCTTTGGTGCCTGGTCGTGCTTTTGACTGCCAGTATTGGACAATGCTTCACAAAAAAAGCCGAGCCATAAAGGCTCGGCGAAAGACGTTTATGTCAGCCTGTTGCTACTTCTTTTCTGTCACGGTTATCTTCAATTTATCTGTCAGCTGATCTCCATCCTTAAACATCAGAGTGGCACCAGTTTGCCCCCACCAAGACGGCTTCGCATCTTGGTCGGGTCGAGCGACTCGCGCAGGCCAGTTCTGGTGAAGGACATAGATGCCGGGTGCGGCGGCCTCGTTAGCTTTGAATTTTCCTAACAACTGGCCCTTGATGTCAGCTGTTAGGAGTGTGGCTGCCAAACCGGCTAATGCAGGCCCCTGCGGACCCCATGGCATAACTGCTGCTTTGCCGTTGGTTGCTTTGTCGCCCATACTAAACACGATGGGCCCTTTCCCGTTGGAAGAACCAGCTACCGACTGCTCTTCCTTGTTAAATCCTTCAAACTTTCGCTTCGCCTGTTTGTTTCCGTCAGTGCCCACGTAGCCATGGACGTCGAATTTGAGGTCGATGACTTTTCCTGGTTGAACACGCGGTATTTCTGTTGGCTTTGCAATCACCCACAGGCTATCAATAAAAGGCACATCAACCTGCGCAATCTGACTTCCTTTAAATTCAGCTTTGACTGTTGCAACACCAGCGGCTGTCTCGTATACGGGCTTCTCACCCACTCCGTCAGTTTTGCCAGGTACTTTGCCGTCAACCTTATCTTCGTTCGCGTGTCTGGCAGAGACTGGTGTAGAGGCTATCCCGTCTTGGTTCGTTGGTACACTTATAGTTTCGGAGTCATCGACTGTGATGCTTCGAAAAACCTTCATGTTCGAGGGATAGGGGAGAGTGGACCAAGTGACATCCACGCCTCTCAAAGGCTCTCCAGTCAACAGGGACGTCAGCGTAAGCTGAAGTTGTGCGTGCTCCTTCATGAAGAATTGCGTCCCGCGACTAACGGTCTGCTCCTCCATTTTGCCATGGTCAGCGTTATACTCGTACGGCCGCTGGAGAATGATCTCCTCGTGTTTGTGCAGCCCAACACGCTCCAGCGAGGCATTGGCACCAAAAGCAAGCCAGACGGGCTCTGATTTCAGTCCTTCTGCCACTGCTTGTACCGCAGCAACACCGGCGATTTCGCCCGTGTGTGTCACGGTTGTGGAGTTAATCTTAATGTCTGTGCGATTAGGATGTGTTGGCGGCAAAGGCGCGTCCTTGGCTTCTGCGATTGTTATCTGATCAGCCGGTAGCGGTTCGTCATTCCAGCCGAGCATCTTCGGTTTTAACTTATAGGTGCCCTTGATATCTGCCGGATTGGTATCCGGATCACCATCGTTACCATCATCATCAAGAACCACCAGCTCCAAGTGCTTCTTCAGTTCTTTGGTGGCCTCGGCCAAGGGGGCGCCGTCTAATTCGTTGGCCTTTCCGTAGTAAGCAGCTTTCAGTTCGATTCCACCATCTGGTGCGTCAGGCGAAGTAAACTCCGCAACAAATTCGCCTTCAGTGGTTGGCTTCTGACTCGTAGGATCAGACCAGTATGTTTTTTCCAGAGTCGACGTATCACCGTTTTTGTCCTTTTTTGAATAGGAGATTTTGATTTTTGCGTCGGGCACCGGCTTATACAGAGGCGTATTGCCTTTATTGGGGCTCCCAGTGCGCTGCAGTAGCCTGCCTTTAATCTCGTAACCACCCTTACCAACTGGATTGGGGCCCTCCTGACTCCACTCTATTCGATAGTCCGGCGTTAAAATGGTTTTTTCACCAAAAACCAGCAGTGCCGGTTGGCCCGCCGTTGCCAGTTGGGTCAGCAACAACCCTGCTCCCGCCAGTGCAGCGCAGAACCGTCCACGAAAGGACATTCCATTCATAAACATATTTGCAGTTAT
>MPMQ01000161.1 GCA_002238585.1 Kistimonas sp. bin40
AGGCACAGCGCCGGGTGGACATGGAAAGGGAAAACAAGGAGTACACCTTCGCCCCTTTGAAGGTCAGCCTGCAGAATATGCACAAGCTGACAGGGCACATGCTGGAGAACAAGCAGTTTCCGCAGCCGCTGGCTGGTGACGAGCGTCGTGTTCTTGCCAGATTCCAGGGGCATATCGAGGATCTGATCGCATTGCAAGCGCCGTACAAACGCACTGTGAAGCTGGCTTTGCTGATGAGCATCCTGCAGGAAATCCTCACGGTCCGTCATCTGATCAATCCGCTGCGCAAAACAGTGCCCGAACTGTTCCACCGAGGAATGGTGACCGCCAATTTGCGGTGTCTGGATCAATCAAGAATCAGGACACTCAAAACGGAAAGCATTCCTCTGGAGCAGGCTTTGACCTGTCGCTGGGGCGGACTGGGTGCGCACGGACAGCAAGGTGAAACAGGGGAGCTGATCCATGATTTTCAACATGCACAGGATCTGATGGACTTACTGGAGAATCGCCGGGTGTTTCTGTACCCCTCATTCGCGTCCCTGGCGCTGAGTGACTTCTGTGGCTTTGGCCATCTGCCTGTTTACCCGTTGGGCATGATGTCTGCCTATGCCCTCAATGCCGATGGCCGGATGCAGACACCTTTGCAATTTCTCATACACGATGCCAACCACACCAGCATCAATCGAACATGGCAGCATCTGGATGGCAGGGGGCCACTGGAGAGCATCAAGAGCCGTCTTCTGTTTCAACAGCTGGCGCGATCCAGGATGCCCGCTGTGTTGAAAGAAGAGCACCAGTTGGAGCAGGCTGTTGAGCTGGTCCTCTTTGACGTTCTTCATGAACAGACAGTGCTCGGTGCTCAGGCAACCCTGGAGGCAAACAGTTTTTTTCTATTGTTCGAGAGTAACTGTTGGATCAGGCGCTCTGGCCACCAGGGTTATTCGCAGACCTACAGAGCGGTCACTGACCGGCAGGCGCTGCTGGCCTGTTCCTGGGTACACTGGGTATACACCCGGTTGCGCACTGGCACCAGCTCATCCGGCGCTCTGCCGGATGAGCTGGTATCCCGATTTATCCGGCAGGACCTGCCAGTTTTGCTGGAACACCAGCGTTTTATCGATCGGCACCGGGAGCCCCTGCATGAGTATCTTCGTTCCATAGCCTGTGTGGACACCGGCCGTAATGGCTCTCAGATATTCAAATATCAGAAACCCGGCACCTTCTCTATTCGGGATAGATTGCTACTGGAGGATACTCACGACCAGGAGGCTGACGGCGAGGTGCGCTTCACCGATCTTGTTTACCTGGAGGTGTTGCAGTCCGATGTGGAAACTGCGCGAATGCAAGAGGCGTTGGGTGTGCAGGTGCCGCCTGGTCGCTTCCACCAACCTGCATCCCCGGCGACCTGCTGACAAAGGTGCGGCCGGCCGTCAGGCTTGCTACAGGTTTCAGCGTCCTTGTTGTCGCCGGGGAGCTATCAGTGGAAGACAGGGGGCGGTAAAAAGCCGGTCTTGCAGGGTTGGCGTGCAGGTGCCCATGGGGTGCCAGCAGGCGGTCGCCACCCGGTTCTGGCTTTTGTGTCGCATTTTATGGGCAACTCCAGGCCCGGAGTGTGTCTCCGCCTTCGCTGGAGGAGGCTGGGTTGGACGCAAGAGAGCCGGGGGAGTCTACCCAACTGTTTAACCGCAATGTCTTTCTACTGGGAACAAGCCTTGCTGTTGGCTACAGCGGCATAGACCCTCCGCCGTCATTCCTGTTCTCTCCATCGTCATTCCTGTTCTCTCCATCGTCATTCCTGTTCTCTCCGCCGTCATTCCTGTTCTCTCCGCCGTCATTCCTGCTCTCTCTACCGTTGAGGCACCTGGAAATGTCCACAGAAAACTTCGAAGAGCGGTTTGTTTCTA
>MPMQ01000162.1 GCA_002238585.1 Kistimonas sp. bin40
CAGGCAAGCTCCGGATAAACGCGGGCTCGACAAAGTGCCAGCGTACCAGTCGCATAAGGTGCATCCAGCTCAGCCCGTCGCCACCTGATGCTTTGACCTGGTAAAGCAGGGCATAGAGGCCCGTTTTTACAGAGGCGACGCGCAGAAACGCCACCGGGTCCGTCTCATCGTCCAGGGCCTGCGCAAAAAAAGGCTGATCAACGTAGCCGCGCACCAACGCCCAGACGTTGTAAAGCGGCACAGGGGCATCAGGTCTCTGACTATGGCAACGCAGTACATTGGTGCTGATGGGGGCCAGGCTGTAACAAGAACGACTGTAGTCATCCCAGTCCCTGTAGGGCAATTCGGGCAGGGACATATTCCACAAGGAACGGGCAAGAATACCGAGACTGCCAGCAGGCATTCGTGTTTGCGCCAAAGCACGGAGCCACTCCGGGACCTCAAAGCACGGCTGCGCGCCCGCCGTGCTGTAGGCAACGGGGTGGGCAATCACCTGCTGCAACTCACTGACGGCCTCCTCGTAGCGGACAGGAGCTGCCATCAGGTCTGCATCGCCATCCGGGGCTCCCGTCAAGGCGTGTAACAGTTGAGATTGACCAACCAGTGGCAACAGCAGCGCTACCAGCTCGTCCAGAATCGCCGCCTGCCCAGCGTTGACGGCAGTGATGCCAGCGCGTCCTGCCAGATCACGAACCGCCCTGGCTATTTCAACACTCCTGCCAGGCCCCTCGTGCAGAACGCGGGCCATAGCCTCCAGATTCAAGGGCAGGGTCTCCTGCAAGCAACGACGCAGTCGGCCTGCAGGACCCGACGGCAGGGACAGCAGAAAATCGATCGGCAGTTCCCGTGCAATGCCCAGCTCCAACGTATGACCAAAACCGTTCATCACCAGCGCGCGTGCGAGAGTGCTGGCAAACAGCTCCGGCAGACTGTATGCAGGACGAAGCGGCAAACTCCCGACAGGCTTCGCGCGACAGGAGGAGCACAGCACGAGCTCCGAAGGGAGGACACCTCTTTTTGTTCTGGCACCCGCTTGATGCAGCCGAAGATGTTCCTGAGCCTGTTGGGTATCGTAAAAGCGCGCGAAACAATAAGGGAAAGCGCAATGGCACGGCCGAAAACGTTCACGCTCACGGCGCTTGCTCTCACTCAGTGCTATGCGCAACTCAGCCAGATTTCTCCTGTGAGAAACCGCTTGCGCCGAATGCGGATCCACCCCAATGGGAGGAGAAGCCAGGCTGGTATCCAGACATGCACGGATGACACGACTGCTGTAGCGACCGCTCAGAAGACGGCGCAGCCTCCTTCCAGCAAAGTCAGATGTCCCCTCGCTCTGAGTCTCCCCTGTGTGAACGGAACGAGAAGAGGAACTCTGTGGTCGTTCTGGATTCATTGGCTTCACCTGGATTCCTTACGAGAAGAACCCCATTGGACAACACCACCCGGCTGTGATTCCCCATCAGTTTTCTTGTATCGAAACAGCCCATCACGAGAGAGAGCTCCCGAGCAGCGGACAGGAAGACCTATGCTGCGAACCCCATCGCTGACGAAAGCAA
Organism: Kistimonas sp. bin40; assembly: GCA_002238585.1. Classification (GTDB taxonomy): domain Bacteria; phylum Pseudomonadota; class Gammaproteobacteria; order Pseudomonadales; family Endozoicomonadaceae; genus Sansalvadorimonas. The sequence goes on from MPMQ01000162.1 coordinate 1,557, forward strand.
CTGATCACCAGACGACACAGGAGCCGTACCGACACCTGACAGGAGCGCAGACCTGCCAGTCGCGTCAGGATGCAACGCACACATCAGTCGCACCCCCGCCTGTCAGTCAAGAGCCGGACTGCCTCGTTTCCCCTGACGCGATCCCGGCGGCGGCACGAAAGCAACGCCGCCCGGCTCCAGCTCCGGATGCTCCTTGCGCCACTGATGAATGCGCGCCAGATGCACCTGGTCAGTCTCCAGATGCTGTACATCACCCGGAGACAAGGCAGCCTGGGTCACGGGGTGGAAGGGGTGGTTTCCCAGAGCCCGCAACAGTGCCCGCTTTTCGAAATAGATGATGCTTTC
>MPMQ01000163.1 GCA_002238585.1 Kistimonas sp. bin40
ATAGCGAGAGCGGTACGCACAGGTGAAAAGAACCCGGGCAGAACAACCCGTCAAAAGGCCCTGAACAACTACCAGACACAACCTGTTTTATAGTGGCAGAATCCATGCTCTGAAAAGCACCAGAACCGCCTGTTTATCCTTGCTTTCTATCCCCAACTCCTGCGTCCGGTGAGGAGTCATCAGCAGATGGCGCATTCTGCTTTGATGCTCTATCTTCTCCTCTGTCATCAAAGTGTGTCGACACCCGGGCCGCCGATGTCCAGGGTCTTCCCAATAATCATCAGCTGCATGCTGACCTGGAGAACGAAGACAATGGCCTTGTGTTTGAGTAGCGGCCTGAAGGCAAAGCTGAAGGCAAAGCTGAAGAACAAAGACAGTACACCGAGTAGTCAGATGATGCGGCTTCGTACCGGTCAGTCGGCCAGGGTCGTGGCGAAACCACACGACAGGCCAAGGTGTGCCGCCCCTCTGGGGAGTCATGACAGGGGAGCTGACAAGCGTGGATCGTCCGGCAAGTTGCAATGACAAGGTTATACGGGCGGCAGCGGCAACCTCGGGACTTGCGAAGAACCAGGCAAGGTCGTCGCTATCCTTGCTGCCTTGGCGCAGACGCATCCATGCCACCGCTGGCGCCTTGCCGCAGCATGCGAAGGTCAAGGTCGCGGCCCCGATGCCTTGCCGACCAGGCGTGGCAGCGCGCAGCACATCGGTCTGGTTGTCGGATGGCAAGGGGCTGGTGTCGGTCCCGGGCCTGCTGGCAGGGCCAAGCCCCCGGCCGCACCGGACCGGCATCTGGTGCACAGCAGCAGGTTCTGGTGATCTTTTTATGATCTCCATCCCCGGTATAAATGAACTGTCGAACCCAAAGTAATGACCAACACCGTCTGTAACAGATTTGGATTTCGTCGGACCTGTGTCGTTCTGTGTGTGATTGGCCTGCTTCTGACCGGGATCGCGGCAGCGAATACGCGGTTATTGCAGTTTGGCTATGGCCCGGATGAAACAAAGGATTTATGCCTGGAGTCGAATATAGTTCTCGACGAAACCCAGAGCCCTGTGGGTTTGAAGATACAAGGTCATCTGTATTACAAAATAGGCGGTTGCGTCCCTGACCCGAGTTATTTTACCTCAGCGCAAGATACCATGCCGCTCCCGCTGCAAGGCCAGAAAATTCTGGTGACCTACAAAACCTGGATCAAGGCCGGGAGTACAGGGCTTGGCTATGCATCTGACCGGGAGCACACCCAAAGAACGAGAACAGGTCGCCTGGGTGGATTTCTGGTTACAGCGGAGCCTGTGCCCGCATCTGTGGAGGCTTTCAGTGTCCATGTGACAGTCAGGTATTACGGGCAGGAAAGCGAAGAGCGTGCCCCTGTGGCTCAGAACACCAAAACGCTGTACACGGAAAGGTGGCAGGCCGCTCCGCAGCTGGCGTATGCCACTGGTCCGCCCCATGATACTCAAGGCCCCTGGGGCAGGCACCTGGTGCGGGCCGAGCTGCCGGACGATGACGATAGCCTGTCATTTGAGCAGCGCCTTGCCAAGCTGAAACTCGAGCCCACATACGAGGCTCCATGGCCAAAAGCCGGAGTCCCCAGAAAGGAGCTGAGTGCTGTCAGAATACGACGGCTGAGCACCGAGCCAGAGAACAACGCCGCTGTCTATGCCGTGCAAGGCACTGACAACCAGGCCGGCGTTGTTGCCGTCCAGGCGACCTATAAGCTGGACGATGACATCCAGACGACCTCGAACCCAGTCATGCTCGCTTATGGCTGTAAGGCAACACTGGCGTGGATAAACAAAGCGCCGTCATATACGAAGGGCGATGACGATGACGATGACGATATCGAGTATAAGCATGGGGACCACGACGAGGTGCTTCTCCAGCGCTGGCAGACA
>MPMQ01000164.1 GCA_002238585.1 Kistimonas sp. bin40
AGGCACAGCGCCGGGTGGACATGGAAAGGGAAAACAAGGAGTACACCTTCGCCCCTTTGAAGGTCAGCCTGCAGAATATGCACAAGCTGACAGGGCACATGCTGGAGAACAAGCAGTTTCCGCAGCCTCTGGCTGGTGACGAGCGCCGTGTTCTTGCCAGATTCCAGGGGCATATCAAGAATTTGGTCGCGTTGCAAGCGCCGTACAAACGCACTGTGAAGCTGGCGTTGTTGATGGGCATTCTGCAGGAAATCATTACGGTCCGTCATGTAATCAATCCGCTGCGTAAAACAGCACCCGAACTGTTCAGCCACCGACGAATGACAACCGCCGGTCTGGAGTGTCTGGATCAATCAGGGGTCATACGCACAACGACAAGCATGCCTCTGGAGCGGGCTTTGACCTGTCGCTGGGGCGGACTGAGTGCGAGCGGACAGCAAGGTGAAACAGGGGATCGGATCCATGAATTTCAATATGCACAGGAACTGATGGAGTTACTGGAGAATCGCCAGGTGTTTCTGTATCCCTCATTCGCATCCCTCGAGCTGAGTGACTTCTGTGGCTTTGGCCATCTGCCTGTTTATCCGTTGGGCATGATGTCTGCCTATGCCCTCAATGCCGATGGCCGGATGCATACACCTTTGAAATTTCTTATACACGATGCCAGCCACACCTGCCTCAATCGAACATGGAAGTATCTGGATGGCAGGGGACCACTGGAGAGCATCAAGAGCCGTCTTCTGTTTCAACAGCTGGTGCGCTCCCGGATGCCCGCTGTGTTGAAAGAAGAGCACCAGGTGGAGCGCGCTGTTGAGCTGGTCCTCTTTGACGTTCTCCATGAACAAACAGTGCGCGCAGCTCAGGTGACTCTGGAGAAAAACAGTTTTCTTTCACTGTTCCAGAGTAACTGCAGGATCAGGCGCTCTCGCCACCAGGATTATTCGCAGACCTACAGAGCGGTCACTGACCGGCAGGCGCTGCTGGCCTGTGCCTGGGTACACTGGGTATACACCCGGTTGCGCATGGGCAAGGGCGCATCCGGCGTTCTACCGGATGAGCAGGTCTCCCGGTTTATCCGGCAGGACCTGCCCGTTTTGCTGGAACACCAGCGTTTTATTGATCGGCACCGGGAGCCTTTGCATGCGTATCTTCGTTCCATAGCCTGTGTGGACACCGGCCGTCATGGCTCTCAGACATTCGGATATCAGAAACCCGGCACGTCCTCTACCTGGGATAGATTGGTACTGGAGAATACTCACGACCAGGAGGCTGGCGGCGAGGTGCGCTTCACCGATCTTGTTTACCTGGAGGTGTTGCAGTCAGATGTGGAAACTGCGCGAATGCAAGCGGCGTTGGGTGTGCAGGTGCCGCCTGGTCGCTTCCACCCACCTGCATCCCCGGCGACCTGCTGACCGGCAAGCCCCGTCCTTCAGGACGGGGAGGATGTCAATGAGAAGGTGCGGCCGGCCGCCAGGCTTGCTACAGGTTTCAGCGTCCTTGTTGTCGCCGGGGAGCTGTCAGTGGAAGACAGGGGGTGTTCAAAAGCCGGTGTTGCAGGGTTCCCGTGAAGGTGCCAATGGGGTGCCTGCAGGTGGTCGCCACCCGGTTCTGGCTTTTGTGTCGTATTTTATGGGCAACTCCAGGCCCGGAGTGTGTCTCCACCTTCGCGGGAGAAGGCTGGGCTGGACGCAAGAGAGCCGGGGGAGTCTATGTTTAACCGCAATGTCTTTCTGCCGGGAACAAGCCTTGCTGTTGGCTACAGCGGCATAGACCCTCCATCGTTATTCCTCTTCCCTGAGCCGTCATTTCTGCCCTCTCCATCGCTATTCCCGCCCTCTCCACCGTTGAACCGCCTGGAAACATCCACAGAAAACTTCGAAGAGCGGTTTGTTTCTG
>MPMQ01000033.1 GCA_002238585.1 Kistimonas sp. bin40
CATACGAAAGAGCTCAACAGCAAAAAAAGGCGGCCCGATTGCAACATCAGACCGCATCCCCCTTTTCGACACCACTGCGTTCAGGTCGACACCACTGCGTTCAGGTCGACACCACTGCGTTCAGGTCGACACCACTGCGTTCAGGTCAGCGGCCCCTCACAGCCGTTTTCACTCCTGGTTCTTTCAGGTTTTGAGAACCTACAACTGCCGCACGCTTATTTGCGTCCAGTAGTATCACTTTTCCGGGGACAAACGCTGACGGGCATCCATTCTCTGACTATCATCCAGCGAAGAAGCGAGCTCCGCCTCTGAAATGCCCCTCACCCCATTTGAACCCCCAAGCGCTTCAAAGAAAACCTCCGTTCCCTCCTCTCCCTCAACACAAGAGAAAGAGCCCGCCTCCGCTTCACTCAGATTATGCGCGGCACGAGCAGCCACTACGGCCTCTCTTTCCGGCTTCGCCACCTGTTCCGCCGTTTGTTCGCGCACGAACTGGGATATTTCATCGTCAAGCAGCACTTTTCCCCCAGGATACGGAGTAACGCCCATTACCATTTCAACTTTGCCGTCAGGCGCCTGTTTATAAAATGGCGCAATGCAGGCGTCATGAAAGCCAAGAGAGGGGAGCGTCTCCTTGATCAATAGTGCTACATTTCGTGGCAGAGACACCCTGCCATCACTGTCTATGCTCACCATCATGGGCAAGGGCTTCTTCGACAAACACCGAAGATAGCAGTTCATGGAGAATACTTTTGCGCGCATCTGCTCGCGCACTTTTCCTATCTCAGCCTTCTGACATCTGTAGTCACCGACAGAACGCCAGGCTGCCTTGAATGACAAATTCCGTAGATGATGGCCAATATCACGCCAGGCACTCTTCAGCTTTGTCTCTGTTTTTTCCATCTGCCTGACAAGCCCCCCCAGGTCGCTCTGCTCCTGGCTTAATATTCTGGCGTCGGTCATGCCCTTTCTGTCAGGAAAACCGCTGGCCCGCTCCCGGAGAATGCGAGCGTCCCCTTCCAGTTCCTCGCTGGCCGCCTCCAAACCTTGTGACTCATTACTGAGTATATCTACCAGCTGATTCAACTCATCAAGTGCAGCATCAAGTTCCCCTTTTTCTTGAGCAAGAGATGCCTCATCCGCTTTCAGCTCCTCGCCCCTCTTGCGCAACTGGTCTGTGCTTGCTGGCTCTGCCTGAGCCATCTGAACGCGCCAATCTTCCATGTCGTTCCTGACATTCGCTATTTCTGTGTCCAGGTTTTTGCTCTCGAGTTCGGCATGCACACGGGTCAGTTTCAGTCTCTGAAGCCTCTGTCCATTTTGCTTCAAAGCCTTCTCTGTCTCGCGCAAGTCGGCCTCGGCCTTTCTCCATGCGCCATATATGCATTTCGGTAGCGGCAGCACGGCTTGCTCGCTGAGCTCTTCGTAAGTGAAGCCCGTCTTATCCTTTACAGCCTGCTTGACTTCTGATATTGCCGCCGCACAATGTCTTGTCATTGTTGCGTTTTTCTGGATCGCCTGGATGTTTTTCCTCGCTTTTCCCAGGATGGCGTCCCGCTTGGCGCGGGCCAATGCCACCAGCTTGTCATCGCCGTAGAAATACTTTTCCAGAGTCCGCTCTTCCCGTCCTTGCACTTGTTGCTCTGCCCCTTGATGGGACAACAAGCTGTCCTTCAACACCGCCCGGGAGATGTCCTGCTGCGGCTCCTGGCAGCTGTCAGAAACCGTCCTGTCACTCGCGGTGGAAATCTGGCGGGCCGCAGTCTCGGCAGCATCGACATGCCGTTCCTGCAGCAAGTGGGCCAGCGGGGGGGACTCCCCTGCCTGGGGGCCCACCACCATCCCGCCCCCAGAGGAATCAATACTGACTGCCTTTCCCCGCAGGGATACCTTTACGCCCTCATCCCTTTCCCCGCGCCTGTCATCCCGGCAGGAATTACTCCTGGACACACCGTTGTTACCCACATGCATAGACCGACCTCCTTGTACTGGTCCTGGTACCACTTTCGCTCGTCACTGACAGCGCCATTCCAGGTGGGCTGGAAAAAGAGAAGCTGGCACTCGATCCATAGTCTTCCATCCCCCCTGCTCATTATCCTGGCAAAGAACAGGCCGCTCGCCCCAGTCACCCTCTTCACAAACAGAAAAAAACGCCATTTTGTGGATGGACGTGCGCCTCGCGCAAGCATACAGACAACATATCGACACCCGGCTCCGCAAAGCGCCGACTTCCCATCAGGTCTTGCAACGACATCAGGACAACGCCATCAGGACAACGCCAACATGGGACCGCCACCCGTTTGGACATAGCCAACTCTGGCGTCTGTCATCACCGCCTCTTTCAACCCCATCAAGGGTGAAGAAAACATCCAGAATCTTCGACTGTGCCAAACCAGCGAATCAGCAAAAAACGCACGAGAGACGGATAGCCTCGCATTTACACAGCTGCAACATCCAGGTTGTCCTACGACAGCGCACAACACACAAAAAGAAAGGCGACCTGATTTTGCAACCAGACCGCCTCCGTGTTTTGTTCAAGTCAACTATTCATGTCAATAACGTCCGACCAGCGCTATCAATTGTGGTCGTCGGAAGCACTCGCACCATCCGGTGATGCCCCACCCTCCTGCTCCTCACGAAGCCTCATGTCCACCATCTCATCCACCGCCGCGTCAAACAGCTCATCATCTTGCAGACGCTGTACCATCGTCGTAGACAACTGGTTGAACTCATCATCGCTGTCACTGTCATCGACAACCATGGAAGCACTCATGCCACCATTGACTCCTGCCCTCGGGTTAAAACCTGCGCGGGCACGCTGCCCATCTCCACCTGGTGCATGGGAATCCTTGTCAGGAACTGCTGCCACTTGCTGCTGTTGCACGCGTTGCGCGATCCGCCGCTCTATCTCCATCGCCCTTTCCAGCTCCTCTCGCAGCAGCTCTTCCTCCTCTTCACCCAGCAGCAGCTCTTCATCCTCTTCACCCATATAACCAGACGCCATGCTCTCAACACTATCGCCAACTTCCAGGAAATCGGCGCTTTCTCTCAAGGAGTCAGTATCAAAATCCACGTCTGTCCACTGCGCCAGTTGCGCGTTCAGCAACCTGTCCTTCTTCGCTTGCTCCAGCTTCTCACCTACCAGTCGTTCCTCATCAAAACCCAGAGCACCAAGCTTCAGGTTCACAACACCCGTGTCAGCTCTCCGGAAATAGGTCGGCAGAAAGTGGCGGTATCCCACACTCTTCAAGCCCATCACCTCGTCCGAAAGCGACACCTTGCCCTTACCGTCAATCTGTACAATCAGTTGCGAAGAATCGACATTCAGTGTCCTGGAGAGCTGTTGCACCCTTGCGACTGTTTGGGTCATATGCTTCTTCAGCTGCCGGTATTCACGCCTGGAGTCCAGAAGATTTGAAACCGCCTGACCTACCCCACGCACGTCGCGCCTTATACTACGCAGGATCTCTTTCCAGCCCCCCAAAAGTTCTTTTTTGCCCGGCCGCTTCCCCATCGCCACATAGAGTGCACGCCAGGCGCCTGAGACCTCTGCCTCTTTCTGCGCACGCTCCTGCACAAGATCTGCCAGCTCTCCCTGGCTGGCACCAAGCTGTTCAGCCAGAGACACTTCCTCGTCTGTCTGAAACCCTGTGGTTACCCGTTTCAACAAACGCTCTCGTGTTTCCAACTGCCCGATTTGATTTGGCAACTCGCGCACTTGCCTGTCCAGTTTCTTTTTCTCTTCATCCAGCGGAGCCATCTGCCGATGCAGCTCGGCCAGCGTTTCCTGTTGTGCGTAGGGCTCGCTCAATTTACTGTTTATCACTGACTTTTGGTCTCGCAGCGATTTCATCTTCTTTCGCCGCACTCTCCCGGCAGAAATGGTCGATGCTTCCGCCATTTTGCTCTCCAGAACGGCCAGTTCTTGATCACATACTGCCGCCCGTCTTGCACCCTCAGCCTCGATTTCTTGCTTGCACTCCCGCGCCCGTGCCTCCAGCGTGCTCAGTTGCCGCCTGACAACCTCCAGCCGCTCCGGGACAGAGTCACACTCCAGTCTTAACTCCTGCAGTCCACCCTGCACGAACTCCAACGCACCTTCCAGACACTCAGCTTGCTGTTCCGCGATCGCTTGTTTTTCCTGCTCGAGTATGGCCGAAGCCTCCTCGCGCGAGCCATACTCCTTCTTTAGAGACTCATGTATCCTGTCGAATTGTTCAGTCAGCTCTTCCGGCTTGCAGGCCAACTGATGCAGTGCTGTCTCTTTCGTACCTGAAATCTGCTTGTTACCGCTCACAATGGCCGCGACCTCGCTTTCCAGCCTGGCCGTCAAGGATGGCACCTGCGTCTCTATGAGCACCATTTCCCGCAGATTCAAGTCCAGCTCTGCTACCTTGCGAACCCACTCTTCCATACCAGGCCGGCTATAGAAATGCTTTTCCAGCTCAAAGTTGAGCACATACTGATCAGCACGCGAACGCGCCATACGGTTGAGATGGCTGAGATCCTCTCCCGTTGGCTTAATATGAGACGCACGAATATCGCGCATCAGGTGAAAGTCAGAATTTTGCCTGGCTTTCTGTAGCCGCAGCCGTTCTTCTTGATCCAGCAGTTCTTCTTGTCCTTGCTTTTCTCGTTGCCCTATCTCAAAGCCGCCCGACAGCTGCGCCCGGCCCCACACTGGCTTGCCATCTTGCCGTGGTGGAGGCAGATGCACCTTTCGGGCCTTTTTCAGCATACCGCGCTGCTCTTGCAGCTGCCTTGCGAATTCGACAGACCGAATTTGGGGCAAGACGCTTTCGCCATCCGGCGACCTGGCCTTTTCCTTTTTCCCGGTTGGCTTCAAGTTGCGCGTTGCCTGTGTAGCCGCTGCCGCCACTTCCAGCTCGCGCCCTCGCACATCCCGCGCCTCTTCTCTCAGGTTGGCATTGAGTGTGGAATAAACGTGTTTGTCACCCTCTTGCACCGGACGCGTCTCATCTTTGACATTCCTTGCAACAAAGTCGTGATGATTTATTTCCCGTTCGACCAGCTCTTTCAGGTTGGCCTTCCCCTGCAGTATCCCCGTTTCCACCTCCGCCGCGAGTACAGGCTTGCCATTCTCGAACCTGGGATACTCGACCTTCCTGCCATTGCATTGTCCTGATGCGTCTGACGCTTTCCATTGTGCAGCTTCGCTTAAAGGCAACTCTCTCGACACCGCCTTGTTCCCTTGCCGTCCCGGCCCTTGTACATCTGGCATAGACCCACCTCCTTGTTACGGTCTTGCAGCCGGACTTATCACCGGCGGAATCAAAAGGGGTGTGCAGACGGCGCAGAGAAGCTTTTCCCGACCCAATGCATGGGCAGCTTGCATTGAGCTGCACAAAATCCCTGCATTTCACTCTGGCACAGCTATTTCAGAAAAAAACAAAAAACCCCGCGCCAGTAAAAAAACCGCCATTCTGACGGCAATGCAACCATTACACAGAGTTATACGAACAACATACCGACACCTTGTATCCAGGCTGTGTCTCCAAATCATCTTTCACAACCCCGTCAGGGCAAACAAAAACCGCAACAACCACCGCCATGCCAAGCCAGCAAATCAGACGAACAACACACGAGATGCGGACCGCCGCGCCTTTACACAGCGGCAATCTCAGCACCGGGAAGCCAAACGAAAAAACAAAAGGCACAAGTCAAACAAAGGCGGCCTGATTGTAAAACCAGGCCGCCTTTGTTTGTTGTTCAAATCCGTTCTTCAGAATAAGTGACGTACAACCCATGCTGTCAGCTTTGCTCGCCAGAAGAGATCTGAAAACTCTGCAACTACCTCTCCTCTTCACTCTGAGCATTGCATGAGACTGGAGAAGCCTTCAGCTTCCCTGTACCGAACGCCCGTTCGCATCCCTACGCGCAGCCTCAGCAACAGCCGGCACAAGGCCCTGTAGCTACCAGCTCATATTGACAAAGGGAATACAGCAGCAATGATCAAGCCCCCGCCAACAGGGCAGAGGCCTCAACAAAGAAAAGAACAAAAAAGAGCAGAACAAAAACGCAGCCCCACCAACAGCCGGCGCAAGGCCCTGTAGCTACCAGCTCATATTGACAAAGGGAATACGGCAACAATGAACAAGCCCCCGCCAACAGGGCAGAAGCCTTAACAAAGAGAAGAACAAAAAAAGAGCAGAATAAAAACGCAGCCCCCTCAACAGCCGGCGCAACAGCCCGCAGCTACCAGCTCATCACTTGCTTGACAAAGGGAATACTGAGTCTGCGCTTGGCCCGCAGGCTGGCTCCGTCGAGATGGGTCAGCACATCAAAAAGACCCTGCATGCTACGGGGACTACGGTTGAGCACAAAACGCGCCACTTCTTCGGTCAGTTCCAGTCCCCGCAGACGGGCCCGCATGCGTAAAGAGGCCAGCTTCTCCTCGTCTGACAAGGGCTGCACATGGAAGACCAAACCCCAGGACATGCGGGACACCAGATCCGGCAACTGCAATGGCAACTGACGCGGCGGGCAGTCGGCAGCCACCAGCAAACGTGTACCACGCTCCCGCAGCGCATTGAACAGATTGAACACGGCCGTCTCCCACAGCCAATGACCGGCTATAGCCTCAATGTTGTCAAGGCACACCAGGTCCAGGGTCTCCAGCCCATCAAGCACCCGCGGGCTGTAGGCCACCATCTCACGCATGGGAAGGTAAGAAGACCGCCCGCCGCCATGATCATTCTGGTAGCAGGCTGCCTGCAGCAAGTGACTGCACCCGACCCCGGAAGAGCCATACAGAAAAAGAAAAGGATCTGGCAAGGAGGCCGCATCAGGCCTGTCACAGTCCAGCAGAGCAACCAGTGCATGGTTGGGACCGGGGTAGTAGTTGGAAAAGGAGACTTCGTCTCTCAGTTGCACACCCAGCGGCAGTTGAACCGCCTGCTTCATAGCGCTCTCACCACCCGACAAGCCTGGCAAACTTTCAGCCACCGATGAACCACCGTCTCTGACGGCCCCCTTACTACACCGCCGGGAACAATACCACAACTGACGGCTGTCATGACACAGGCACCGCCGACCGATCAACTGACCGACCCTGCCCCCCAGATTCCCTTTTCAGGGACGCCAGCGGTAATGCAGCAAGGTAACCTTCTCTGCTCCCGCCTCAGCTCCTTCAGCTCCTTTAACACTTTCAGCCTTTTCAGCCTTTTCAGCCTTTTCAGCCTTTTCAGCTGCACCTTCCTGTCCGGCAGGCGAGGCAACACGCAACACATGCGGACTGAGAACCATGGCCGCATCCAGCTGACTCAAAGTCCCCTCAAGCGACAGTTTGATCAGCAAGGTGCCACCCTGGACCTCAAATGCATCGATTTTGCGTACCGCCGTCACTTTTTCAACCAACCGCAAGGCAGCCGCGTAGCTGGCTGCGCTTCGAACGCCGTCAATACGGAGCCGAACCGACCCGTAACTTTCCCCTTTGGTCGGATCCACAGCATAGTAGGAAGCCATGGTGCCCGCCACCTTTTGCATCAACTGTTGCGTCAAGGCCCCGAAGGCAACATGGCTCAAGCTCCAGTTAAGCACTTTCCCCCTGAAGACGAAGCGCGCATGCCCATCCCAGAGGCCCGCGTCCGTCTGCCTGACGCGCAACACCAGAACTTCATCGTGTCCATAGCGGGCAGAGGCCTGCCGGACAGGATCAACAAACAATCCCCAGATATCGGAGACATGGACCGCTTCCTGATCCTGGAAATCAAAAAGAGGCCAGGTCACGTCCAGGCCCCAGTCTGTGGCAGCCTGTTCCAACCGGCTGGCGAGCAGTGTCGGCTGCCGGTCACCAACGAAATGACGCCGCCCTTCCTCCTCCTGCACCATCCACAGCAGCACCGGAGGGCGCCCCTCACCCCAGAAAGGCAACCCTCTCTGACGCAGAAATCGCCGTATTGCTGTCTTTTTGAACCTCATATGCAACACAGTCCTTTTCCCGGACAACCGGCCCTCACCCGATTCACTGTAGAAATAGCGGGCCACCATGTCACCGGCACTCGCCCCGGCGGCCTTGAGCACTTCAGAACCCTCCGGTTGCGGGCGACCGGTCAGGCGTTTGATGAGCAGTTCAACCCCCTGGCGAAAACCGTCGTGCCGGGCTGCCGCTGACTGGTTTTCCACAGGCAAGGCGACATCATAAAGACTGTTTTTGGCTGCCGGCTCAGCGGCCCGGGCTCCGCCGGCCATCACTGCCAGACAGGCAAGCACCATAAACCCCATAACCCACGCCCGGGTAAAGCCTGGATGGACGTCATGACTGGTCGCAGGATCGCCCACGTTATCCTCCTGGGAGTTGCGCTGTATTGCTGTAATTGCTGTATTGCTGTATCCACCTGTTGCTCTGCCTGGAGACAGACAGGCCGCCCCATTGTGCCACAAGCACCCGTTTGTGGAAGCTTCCTTTCTCTGCGCCGGGGAGCTGACAACAGATTGGCCATGTCTTCTATAGCCTGTTGTAACCTTTCACTGATAGAATGCGCCGCTTCCAGCCTCCCGGACACACCGGACGAACCCCACTCGAAGACCCTGATCATGAACCACAAACAAGGTCCACTCAGCTACAGTGATGCCGGTGTTGACATAGACGCGGGCAACGCCCTCGTACAGCGTATCAAGCCCCTCGCCCGGCGCACCCACAGACCCGAGGTCCTGGCAGGTCCCGGAGGATTCGGTGCCCTGTGTCAGATTCCCCCCGGCTACACACAACCCCTCCTGGTATCAGGTACAGACGGCGTTGGCACCAAACTCCGGCTGGCCATGGACCTCGACCGCCATGAAGGCATAGGGATTGATCTGGTCGCCATGTGCGTCAATGATCTGGTGGTCTGCGGTGCCGAACCCCTGTTCTTCCTTGACTACTACGCCACCGGCCACCTGAACCTGGAGGTTGCCACCCGCGTCGTGGACAGCATTGCCACCGGATGCAGCCTGGCAGGCTGTGCGCTGGTGGGCGGAGAAACCGCAGAAATGCCTGGCATGTACCAGGGCGAAGACTATGACCTGGCCGGCTTTTGCGTCGGTGTGGTCGAGAAAACGGATGTCATCGATGGCCAGCGGGTACGGCCGGGTGACGCTCTCATCGCACTGGCCTCCAGTGGCGCTCATGCCAATGGCTACTCCCTGATCCGCAAGATTCTGGAAACACAAGCACCCATCACCAGCCTTGAGCTGGCCGGATGCCCCATGGCCGATGTGCTGCTGGAACCCACCCGCATTTATGTCAAATCCGTGCGCCAACTGATCCAGCAAGGCTGGGTACATGCCCTTTGCCATATTACAGGTGGCGGCCTGCTGGAAAATCTGCCGCGTGTACTGCCGGCTGACACCCGGGCCTTGATAGATACCACCAGCTGGGTGCGGCCGCCGCTGTTCGACTGGTTGCAACAGACCGGCCAGGTGACAGAGCGCGAAATGTTCCGGACGCTGAACATGGGCGTGGGCATGGTGGCAGCGGTTCCCCAACAGCAAGCGCAGAATGCCCTGGACTGCCTGCACGAACTGGGCGAACAGGCCTGGCAACTGGGCACAGTAGCACCGGCGGCCGAGGCACAAGACGCCGTTACCCTGGAAGGCCTGCAATGACAGCAACGCGCCCCCCTGCCGCTGTGGTGGTTCTGATCTCTGGCAACGGCAGCAATCTGCAGGCCCTCATAGACAGCCAGCAGCCGCTGGGCATCCGGATTGCCGCCGTCATCAGCAACTGCCCTGATGCGTTCGGCCTGCAACGTGCCAGTGAAGCCGGCATCCCGGCCCGGATACTCGATCACCGTCAATACCCGGATCGCACCCACTTCGATACGGCTCTGACCGCCCTGATTGACGCCTATGATCCCAGCCTGGTCGTGCTGGCCGGCTTCATGCGCATACTCCTGCCGACCACAGTGGCGCACTATCAGGGCCGCATGCTCAACATCCACCCCTCCCTGCTGCCCCGTCACAAGGGACTGCACACCCACCGACGGGTACTGGAAGCCGGTGACCGGGTACACGGTGCCACTGTGCACTTTGTCACCGCCGAGCTGGACGCCGGTGCTGCGGTTATTCAGGCACGCATTCCTGTCCGTCAGGACGACACTGAGGCCGACCTGCAAAATCGTGTGCAGGCTCAGGAACGTCTTATCTACCCGAAAGCTGTCCACTGGCATGCCAGCGGGCGACTGCAACTGAAAGGCAATACAGCTGTGCTGGACGGCACCCCCCTTCCCCCGCAGGGTGTCACACACCAACAGGATGGAACCCGTCTCACCCTCTCCCCTGTCTGAACCTCCTGGTCAGGTCGCGTGAACCGGAGGGGTAGTCAGGGCATCCAGACTACACGTCAAAGCTTGTATCGGAGGATATCGCCCATGTACGCATCGTCTTCCCGCACCTCCTCTTTCGTTGCGACTGAATGCACAGTCAGATCCGACACCCTGGCGCCTGCTATCAGCCAGGCGCCAGCAGCCGGGCCTACCAGAATCACACTGCCTGGCCAACCATTCCTCAGGCAACCCATGCAACTACCGCTGTCGCGCTATGCCACCCTGGCTGCGACGCCAGCAACCAGCCAGCACGCATTCCGGTTCGGCTATTCCGTCAGCCCGCTCGCCAAACGCTACCGACAGCTTGCACCCGCCCCCCAAAGCGCGACAGCCGCGCAAAGACGACTGAAGAACAAGCGGGACGCACGCTTGCGCCGACTTGGTGAAAGCGCACTGTACAAAGCCCTGGCCGCAGCCATCCCCTTTGGAACCGGGGTGCCCTTCAATCCTGCGAGGGGGGGAGTACTCGCAGCGCAAAGCAAGGCTCAAATCTTTGCCGAACTGCAGCGCCTGTCACACTACGTCCTGCCACCCGATTCAGGAAAAGAGCCGCATCAAGAAGCCTCAAAAGCAACAACACTCGAATGCGCGCTGCTCCTGCTGCGCTTGCACAGGGAAAACGGCCGGGAACACAGGGACAAGCAACAGGGCTCACCGGATGCGACACCTCACTCTGCGGCCCCGACCAGGGCCGACCGGAACACCGACGCCCGCGCCCTGTGGGAACGCACTGTCTCTGAATTCCAGCATCACCTTGGCACCGCCGCGCAGATCTGCGCGAAGCCAGCAGACCTCCCCTGCAACCACCAGACACTATCGGACCAGGAAACGGCACCGGCCCTGCGTAGCCCGTCCCCCGGCATCCTCAGGGAGGCCACTTCAGAGACAATCCGGGAAGGCATGCTGGAAATCATCAGCATATTTGCAGAAAGAAACGGTGTCCTGCCGGACTGCCCACTCAATCAGGATTCCTTGCTGGAACACTATCTGCAACTTGATGACAGCTGCCAGCAGCAAATGATCGATATCCTCAGAGACATGTATCCTGCTCCCTCAGCTGCGGCCAGATGCCGGGCCCGGTTCTGAAGGGGCAGACTCAAGCGTTCATAAGCAAGAACTGTCCCGCCAACAGGATCTGCCTCGTGCGCGGCAAAGGGAAACAGACCGCAACACAGATGCGGTTGCGCGCCTCCTGAGCTGACTGCCAGAGCCGCACCAACAAGGTTGTCAGGAGAATAGCTGCCAGACACCGCACAGTTGTGTTGGCGATGGAGAACCTGTCTGCCGGCCGCTTGCCCGGGACATCTGTCGCCGCAGGTAGTGTCTGTACATAGCTGTCGCCGCAGAGCCTGACTCACCCCCTCCTGCTTTGGTCTACTTTCTGCCACCCGGGCCCCTCGCGTAGCCTGAGACTTGTCAAAGCCGCATCCGCGCTGAAAGGAGAGCCCCTATGAACTTTTCATTCCCCGATTTCCCCTTTTGGTCAGCAACACTGCCCAGCCCGCAGCCTCCGGCTATTCCCATGCAACAACCCACTCTGCACGGTCGCCTTGTTCAAACTGCGAATCCGAAACCTGCCTTGAGCGCAAGATCAGGTACCCATGAGGAGTTCTGCCCAGTGGTGACAGCACTGACGAGCAACGCAAGCATCACGCAGCAGCCACAGCCACAGCCACAGCCACAGCCACAGCCACAGCCACGGCACACAAGCAACGCAGTACGAAAAAAGCAAGACACCCGCTCACAGGAGAAAAAAGAAGAGGACGCAAAAAGAAAGCACAGAGCCACAGTCCAGAAGAGATACCAAGCTACGGATGAAATACTTCGGTCACTGGCGCCCCTGCTTCCTTTCGGTGACCACGTCCCCGCTGGCAGCCCCCGTGGTGGCTTACCCAAAAAGCGCTCTGCGAAAAAATTGGCAAACCAAATCCCGAGTAACGAGCCAGTCAGCCAACAAGCCGACGGCAGTGAGCAGGCTAATGACTCTCCGTTGCTGCTGTCGACGCGAGAAAAACTGAAGAAACTGTCACGCTTCACAATAAAAAGACAGAAAGGCCAGAACCCGCACGAATTGATTCCCAACGTAAAACTTATGAAATGCGCTGCTCTTTATTTACGTTTGGTCAAGCATTTTTCACCCCCGCCCAGTCAACATGCAAGCCTGGCCAACAGAGAAAGCCGTGACGCTTTCTTGTCCAGTCCTGCACACCGACGCGAGGCCGCACGACAGGCCGACCAGGAATTCAGAAACTGCCTCGGCGGAGGCGGAACCCCAAAGGTGCCAGAGTCGCCATCTCATGCCGCAGAAAACGCGGAAGACATCCAGGAAATTCGCAAAATCTTTGAACAAAGAGGGCTCAACCTGCCTGGCTGCTCACTCACCAGGGCTGAGCTGATCGCTCTTTGCAGTCGATTGGACGCCGATGCGCGACCGACAATGGTAAGCATGCAGCAGGAGATGTACCCAGATCGCGAACAAAGGCTCAGGCAACAGCTGCTCGAAGCCATCAAGCTGGCAACATGGGAAGCACGTCAAACCCCAGCCGCTCAGCGGACAGAGCGCAGCAAAGATGGGGGGCAGGCATTTGAGGCAAGCCTCCCGCAGACAAGGGAAGAGCGCAGCGACGAGCACCCCCGGACGACTGTCGGGCGGGCAATACTGAACCTTGAAACAGAAAACAGTACCAGGATCTTTCAGATGGCTATCAAACCGTTCACACGCAAAGCCAACCCAACCACGCCCGCCCAGAACCCTGATCTGGCATTTGAGAACCACCTCTGGCAAGCCATGGAAAAACCCACCGATGAAGAAACCCGGGTGGCTATCGAGCAGCTGATACGCGAAGCATGCCAAGCCACACCAGCCCAGGACACGGACAACAACGACGACTGGGAGACAAGACTGGAGCAGGGTCTCTGGCAGGCCATGCAAGAGGCCTCCACCGAAGAAACCCGGCAGGCCCTCGCGCAAACACTGGCACTCACACCAGCCGGGCACACGCCCCGGAGCTGGCTGCCACAACATGCCGCTGTCACAGAAATGCACGATGAAGAAGCAATGGATTACGTCTCAGCAATGCTCTGCACCCCAGCAGCACCTGACGCTCATGCAATGGCTATCGACCACACTCCTGCCATGCTTGACCCTGCCATATTCGACCTTGCCATGTTCGACTCTGCCATGTTCGACTCTTCAATGTTTGACGCCCCAGGCGCACCAGAACTGCCTGATGCCAGAAAAGCCTGCGGTAACGAATACGCAGCTGAAGATCAGCTCGAGATGGAGATGGATGAGGTGCAACGGATCCTGATGCAATTCTAGTCAGAAGGGGGCTCCGGGGACCATCGCAAGCCCCGTAGCACCGCCTTCCAGCAGCGGCCTGGGGGCCCTTGCGCCGATTTCAGGGCAAAGGCACCAGGTCTTTCGTACCCGCTTTAACATCCCCCCCGGCCTGAGGGGCGATGTTTTGCCCAGACTGGGGCAACAGCGTCCCAAGCCGCTCGGTCACCAGCGCCGCCAGCGCCAACTTGAAGGGGTTCGGCGCCACCTGCTTCACATAGTGCTTCAACGTAGCCTCCAGCGCAGCCTCCATGCCCGGAAAAAACAACAGGCTGCCCCGGTGAGACAAGAGGCTATCCAACCTTGCTGGAATAAAAACCAGGGTTCTGTCCATCTCACCCTGCCAGGCACGCGCCAACAGGGTCAGTTGCTCGTCACTGGTGTGACGGTCGACCAGATAACGGTGGACACCCGCTCGCATGGCGTCCAGCAAGCGCCGCCAGTAAGGGGGAGCACCATCACCACCACCAGCGCCGGCAGTGCCGGGTGCTGTACCCGCCCCGGCCTCAAGGCGACAGAAGGCCGGATGCTCCAGCAACAGCTGACAAAACAGCTCATCAACCGGCAATTTTAGCCAATCAAGCACCAGCAACAGGGCCCGTTCCGCCGGCGTCATAGGTTGCTCGATCCACGCCATCAACACCGCCCATACATCAATCTGTTCTCCACCAGCCTGCCGAGCCTCCCAGCCTTGCAGCGCCTGCACCAGTGCTTCCAGCGCCCGCTCTCGCTCCCGCATACCAGACAACATCTGCAAACGCGGCTCCAGCAAGCGCCATGTCGCCGTTTCCATAAGGCAAGGAAACGACAGCAGACGATCCATCAGATCCGCCGTGCGGCGGCAGGAACGAAACCCCAGTTTCAGCAAGGATGCCGGCAAGGTCACCCGCTCGAAGTCCAGAGCATCGGCCTCCTTCACCATGCGTTCATAGGCTGGCGGACAACCTGGCGCACATCGGTCAGCGTCCTCGATATACCAATGCGCCTGCTGCAACCGGGGGTGCAGAGCCTGCACCAGGGGAACATTCACCCGTCCCGAAGAGAAGAAACTCTGCGCATAAACGAGAGTCTGCTGGTGCCCTGCCTCCGGTTCCGGCAGCATCTGCAGCTGCTGCGCTATAAGCTTGTGAATGGCGAGATCGGCACAGGTTCCCGTTATCGGCAGCCACAGGCTGCAGGTCACCGAAGGGTCGGTACCACACAGAAACCCGAGAGCACGGGTGCGCATACTGCAGCCCCGGGTATAGAGCACGCGGACTTTGTCAGCCCCCTCCGGACGCCTGGGCGCCAGCCTGTCGATGGTGTACCTGTACGAGCAGCACAGCTGGTCGGCGTCCGGACACAGCCCCCGGCGCACAAAGCGCACAGGTCCGCCACAGCAGGTATAGGAATAAAAAGCCGGCCAGGATTGACGCAGCACGCACAACCTGTGTATGGCCTGGGCTCTGTCGAAACTGGCTTGCAGATCGGCTTCAGGACGGCACAACAGCAAATGGTAAAAGGGTCTGAACAAGGTCCAGCAACTGGATGCCAGATCCGTGGCACTCACCAGCGCCGCCGCTCCCCGATGTAAAAAACGCTCACGGACATAGTGTGGATGGCAAGAGAAAACGCCCGTGGCGCAGACATTGAGAACCACCAGGGCCGAACCTGTCTGCGTAACCATATCAAGAGGAATCGCATCAGGCCCCAGCCCGTCGCCACCGGGTCTTTCCTGATTCTCAGCCGGCAGTGACTCACCCGTGAGTTTCAGCCCCTGAACACAACCTTTGCCTGCCATATGAAAGATACCCGGCAACTCAAGGGACGCCATCAACTGGTGACGATCAGCCGGCGGCTGGGGCTCGCGCCGCTCGGATAGCCGATGAAACGGGACCACCAACTCTTCCTGCATCCAGGTCAGTTCGCACTGCATATCAGCGGCGACAGCAGGAGACTCATCTTTTGGCACGGCCAGCGGAAAGAACAACCGGGGCAATGCCTCCCGCGCGTCAACCACACGAACAGGGGCCGCTATCTGTGCAGCCACAGGGGCCATGCGCAGCGGACACAGATCTGACAATCTGGCACCCGTGATCAGCGGCTCCCCCACTGGCAGCAAAGGAAGATGCTCCCAGGGGATCAAAGCACTACTGTAATCGCCACTGACCACCAATTCCCTGCCTCCCTCACCGGAACCTGCAGGAAAGACGCAGTCCTGCACCGCAGACAACACCGGTTCCAGCACAGCAGCCAGGGGTTCTATAAGCCAGGCGGCCACCAGAGGTTCCTGTTTTTCACAATGGTCTGGTGCGGCGGCATGCAGGTAGCGGCGAAAAGCAGCCTGCTGTCGCCACGTCTGAAAACAGGACTCCATGGCCTCAAGGCAGACTTGCCGCTGGGAAGATGCATGAAAAAACCAGATGGCCTGACAGGCGACCTGCTCCTCATCACAACAACTGCGAAAGGAAAAAGGTGCCGTTCTGACGCCTATCATGTTTTCCTGCAAAAAATACAGATACTCAACAAAACGCAAGCCAGGCGCCGCCCGTGTACCCAACCAGCTGACAGGGAAGGAGAGCTCAAACAGCTTTCCCGCCACGCCTTGCGGCCCCTTATGCCAGAGCCAGCACAAAGCGCCACTGTCATCCGAACTCAAATGCATTCGCACAGTGCCCGGGGGCGTATCAGAAACCCGCTGCCCCACCTCCGGATCATTGATCGCCAGCGACAGCGCGAACGGGTGCGGGGCACTGGTCTGAGAGCGCGCCAGGGCCAGATACCAACGGCTCAGATGATGACGCAACCCGCGGCTACTCAGGCTCCAACAGGCCTGGAACAGCTGACCACCCCCGGCCTCCTTGTCCAGCAGATCCAGGTCTTGCACAACAGCCAACAAGTGTGCGAGCAGAGCCGAACTGTCGTAGGTCACGGCTGTTCCAGCAGGCAATACTGCGTCCGGCGCCTCCGCCACGCGGGTCTCACCGTTTTCTGAACAAAAAAACTGCTTGCGCTGTTCAGAATCCGGCAACGCGCGTTCAGCCAGGCCCCTTTCACTCTTTACATCATGCTTTACCCGTGTGGGCAGGCTTGCGGCTGCGTCTGACAGCTTGTCAGGCACGACAGTCCCCACCGGTCTGGCACCCTGCTCTGCGCAGGCAGCTCCCTCCGGTGGCTCACGCCGCCGGCTGGCGTGATAACCAGAACCCAGAAGCGCATCAACCTTCTCCACCAGCCCAGACTGCAAAAAAAGCTGCTGGGCCGAACGCAAAGACAGGATGCCATAGCTGGCATCGCGTGCGTCATCTGCCAGTTCGTTCCACGCCCACCGTTCCCGGCCCTCAACAACGGGTCGGCCATAGGCCGCCTGAGTTCCACCACCAGCACAGACCGGTGCCGAACAAGAAAGAAAACCCGGCAAATGCGCCATCTCGGCACAGTGCAGGCTGAGGGTTTGTACACTGTGAAAAATCATCCGATACAGCAAGGCACTCCAGTCAGCCGGACTGATGCACTCCTGCCGAGGCTTCGATGCCCGCCGCTGCCGGGAAGACGATGACGCCCGGGCCTCCAGAACGGCTATTATGCCCATCAATCTCTTGTGGGCCGTCATCAGCTGTTCAAGATTCGAATCAGGATCGGCCAGCAACCGGAACAGGCTGCGAGATTCTGCAACGCCTGCTACCGCCAGCGCAGACAAAGAAAAGCAAGAATAATCCGGCGGAGCATACAGAAGGCACGCCGGAAGCAACCTCGGGTGAACGAAACGAGGCCGGCCCTGTGGCGAAAGAGGAGAGCTGAGCCGGTACTCATCGAGCTGCCTCTGTCGGCAGCAGTCTCCGTCGGCCGTTGCCAACAGAGCCAGCAAGGGTGCTGCGACTTTACGCTCATGCCCCTGGGGACAGGAAACACTGGACCGGTCAGCAGTCGAAATCGAAACTGGACGCACAAAATACTCCTCCCTGTGCAAAAGAAACAAGGCATGGCAAAGCCTTTCCCGAAACGCTGTTGTCAACCAGGTACCGTATTCAGAGCAACTCCTTGCCAGTACTCTTTTGCTAAGACAACAGGAAAGACCGAGAGTTCCTGACAGCCCCTGCACCAGCCCGAAAGGCACTGGCTTGCAAGGTCAGAAAACGAAAAATACAGGTCAGAGTCAGACAGTACGCCACCACCTGTGCAGAATCGGGGCTGGCATCGACAACTTGTCAGAATTCTGAACGCGAAAGTTCGAAAATGTCCCTATGCTTTTAGTGTTGTAACTTCAGAGGAATATGGAATGAATAAACTTTCACCATCACGAATGTTTCAGTGCCTTTTCTGCACGGCAGCTCTCTTTATGACCGCAGCTGCTCCAGCCGATTCATCATCCAGTCAGTACAGATGTGAAGTGATTAACGCGATGCACATCACGGACAAAGGCAACTTGACTTTTTCATCCAAAATTCCATCAAACTTCCGGAACCTGACATATCTCGTAAACAAAAAAGACGGCATACCAAGAATTGAAAACAACGTAGACTACGATGGCGTCAAACCCGATGCCAGAGCAGAAATCCTTAATGCCGGATCCAATAACACACCCTTCAACATTATTTTTCACAACGGTTATTCTGCAGGCTATTTTCATATTGATGATCAGGGCAATGATCGGCCCAGAAAGCCATTTTACTTTGCCGAGCGCAGAATAGTTGTAACAGGCCTTTGCGAGTATTGGTAAGAGACAGCACTTCCAGCAATTTTCACCCCAAGATGACATCTTGATGTTCTTGCTATGTGTTCAGGAATTTTTTTTATCTTTTCAGTAAATCCACAGGTGGCGCGAAACAATCAGAGTAATGTCTTCAATAGCGCAGCACGCAACAAGCGCAACTGGCCGCTATCCTGGTTAACGCACCTGGCAAATCCTGAGCTGTCTCGACAGGGGCGTCCGGCACCAGTCATCCAGCACATTACAGAGGGCCTTTTATGACAAATACAACCAAATCACTAATGATAAAGTGTCTTTTTTGCGTGACCGCCTCACTGTTGACGATAAAGGCTTCTGCCAATTCGGAACTGACTGGCTACAGCTGCACAGTACAGAACCACGTCAGTTCAGTCGATGTTAACAATGGTGCCATAACCACTTCAGATGCTTACAAAGGTATGACCTTTGAGTTCAGCACACTAACCGGACGTATAAGAGGGGAAATGGGCAGCCTCATCTTTGATTCGCGCCCAGTCTACGAGGGCGATCCCAATGCCAGGATAGAGCGTTTTGGCGCTCTTACCATTAATCGGTATACAGACGATCGCGGTACGTCTGTAAATTATTTCTATTTGCTGGGCGAAGAAAAAACGCGTCCGGGCTATGGTCGTGTGGCCAAAAACACTTATAACGACAGGAACTTTTATCTTTTCAAGAACGGAACTCCATTTTCCGGTACTTGTACACCGCTTTTTGGTGGCACCTGGTAATCGTCCGGGACCTGACAATTAACTGCCAGGCCACCTGATGGTGTGCCCCAGTATGGGCACACCATCATCAACCACCCCAAAAACTCCTTTTTCCTTCACCAACGATCAAATGATTCGCAAACAGCTTTTCATTTTTCAGCGAATGCATGGAAGAAAAAACAAAAAGGCTACATCCGTTCTCCATTCCTTTCTGTTTCTCTTCGCTTCAACATATATTCTGAACAAAGCGCAGGGCGTCTCAGCACCCTGTGCGAAAGTCATAATCCATTTCAATAACAGGCTGTTGCAGAAAATTCCCCTGCACATAGTGGGTCCCGGTACGCCACACCCGCGTCATCACAGAAGGATTTTCAATCCAGGGGACTATGGTTTTGCGTCCCATGACACGCAACTGATCAATCAACCGACGAAGCACTTTCTCCTGCTCCGGATCATCAGCCAGCGTCCGGGTCAGAGATCCGGCCAGCTTGATATAGTCCGTCGGGAAATCGCGAACAATATGCATGGCCTGAGCACTGCCGTCGAAATGGCACAGACTGGAGCCACAGCCTACAGTACGCAGCTGTCTGAGAAGAATCAGCACCTGTTGAGGAAAACGAACGATCTGCTCTTCAGCCAGCTGAAAAATCAACGAGGAGGGCTCAGCGCCTGCTTTTTCGAACAGAAACTTCAACCAGGCCGGCAAACGCTTGTCCTGCAAGCTCGCACTGCTGAGATGGATAAACAACCGGGTCGAGCTGCACTGCCGATGATGAACCTTCAGCCGTCTGAGGCTGTTCCATATCACCCACTTGTCGATCTGGACAGCAACAGGCATCAAATCGACATGATCGATGAACCGACCGGCATTGAGCACCTGCCCGTCCGGCTCGACCAAGCGTAACAAGACATCGTAATGCTCGTCATCCTGACTGTTTTTCAGGCCCGTGACCGCCTGAAACATCAACTGGAAGCGTTTGTTGTCCCAGGCCCGCTGCACCTTCTCCTGAATAGCCTGGCCCTGATCGCAGGGCGCCGCCTGAACAACAGGCGCTTGCTTACCATCCTGCTGCCGGTCAGAAGTCGCCGTCCGGCGGCTGTGTTTTTCTGCAGTATTCAGGACAAGGCTGGCAGGTCTGCCCAACTCCCTGCTCGCAATCCGCTGCAAAAGCTCCGCCTGACCGACAGCAACACAGTCGCTGACGCCCAGACGCATCCATTGCAGTCGGTCGGACACCTCCTCCGCCTCAGCCGCCAGAATGAAGGGCACCCTGCCCTTGTCAATCTTTGTACAAGACGGCAGAACTGCTTCCACTACACTGGCCGCATTCTTCGTACAGAGCGCAATCAGCAAACTCCAGCGCTTGTTGGGAAGAGCCTGCACAAACTCCTCCTGTGAGTGGACACGCACCGCCTGGCAACGCACATTTCCTGCCGGGGCAAACAGCCCAGACTCCGGCGCGCTGCCAGACAATAGATCAAGAACAAGAACCCAGGGGAGGCTATCACCAGCTGTTTGCATACAGACCCATCCACAACGGACTTAGACAATGAAATACCGGGACGCTACCCGGCCTGAAACAGGGAAACCGTCTTATTCAACGACCGCCCCAACAACTGTTGCCACCAGCCGCCGCCCCATTGGCATAGCGACTACCCAGACTGTCCATGTAAATACAGGTGCAATCCGCATCTGCTGCCTGGGAAGCCGCTGCTGTCGGCTGGGCAATCAAGGTAAAAGCATGAGTGCTGTCAGGATCACTGGTGGCGGTGGAGCAGTCCGTACCGTTCCAGAGACCGGTCACAGCAGACAGGGTGTAGAGCCCCTCCGGCGACAAATTGCCTCCCAGCTGGGTCTCTACATCTGTGTAGCGGCTCTGCTGAGCATACACACGCTCCTGGGCTGCGGCCATTCGTTGCAGCGCTACATGGGCATCGGAACGCCCTGCCCGCAACATATAATCACGCAAGGATGGCACCGCAAACGCCAGAATGATGCCCACAATAGCCACGGCTACCATCAACTCGACAAGAGAAAAGCCACGGGCATTATGTGCACGGCCAGACCACAACAGTGTAGCGACACCAGAATTCTTCATCGGGCTCTCCTTCGCCACCGAAGCCTCCCGCAGGAGGCCGGCTGATTCATTGCACATCAATCAATGGTGATCAATTTGACTCGTGAGAGAGGATGGTCCATGCACCTCAACGCGCGCCACCGCCTCGGGATCTGCACCATAGAGTGAAACCTCCATGTTTTCTATCAGCAGCAGCGGCCGGCTCAGACCTTGCCACACCATGACCGCATCCGGACTCACCATAAAGCTGTCGGCGTAACCTTGCAGCGACAAGCTGCCGGTCTGTCCATCAAAGGCAACAAGCGTGCCCCGTGCCAGACTCCTTTCTGTGGCCATCACGGGCATGGCCAGACTACACAAAACGCACAACACACCGGACAAAACAAAGGACCAGAATTTCATCAGCTTCCTCCCTGCAGGCCTTGTTCTTATTCGTCTCTCGTTAATTGACGCCAGGACTGCCGCCCCAGACTGGAAACTCCCGGATTTTCGTTGACACGACGTACGTTACCACTGGATGTACTGAGATATTTGCATTCGACACCGGCACCACAGTCGAGAACCGTTGGTCGCTGGACCACCCCGGACAACTCGATACCCGACGGGAACGGACAGACGCCAGCAGAACATACCTCGCCCGGCCCGGCGGCAAGCCCGCCGGATGCACTCCCATTTGAGTAGGCGGTATGGCTGTCCATGAAATCAAACTGCCGGTCGCCATTGAGATCAAAGGGAGGCTCGGACAGCAAGCCGCCATCAATGGCATCCAGCTCCATCAACCAACTGCGCCCTCCCCCTTCACACACTGTGGCCGAAGGCTGCAGAGTGGCAAAAACAATCCGCCCATTGCGCAAGACTGGCTCTGTGATCAGCCTTTCGCCACGGTTATTGCCCCCATAACTCAACAGCAGCCGCCAGCCTTTATGCGGTGCATCCTGGCCGCAACCCGTCCAGCAAATCGGATGATCGGAGCTGACCCGCAACCCGATCGGCTGATCCTGGCTGTCACGCTGGCCATCGCCATTGGTATCGCGCGGATACAGGATCAACTCCTGATCAATGGTCTGGGTCAACAGGTCAGCGTCGGTCACCGCCGTCTGCAAGGCACTGTCATCATCCCGGATGCCGTAAAAAGCCTGATCGGCTTGCCCCTCCGCACTGTTGTCGCCGGCTTCCAGGTACTTGCCGGTGCCAAAATAGATCATTCTCCCGCCCCGCGTGGGATGACGCCCCACTTGAGGCATCACTGTAACAGGACGTCCCGCTCCTGCCGCAAAGAGCGGTACGCCACCTGCCCCGGATTGAAAGGCCAGCCCCCACTGGCTGGCATCGGCCGAACGCAGATCGAACTTCCACAGATTGCCCAGCAGATCGCCGGCGTACACATAATCGCCGGTGCCATTGCCATCGATATCCACAACGGCAGGACTGGACAACCCGTTGCCAGACGCTGCATTGGTCGTCAGTCTGCCACCGCTTGCCAGCGGGCGTCCGGTTTCCGCATCCAGAACCAGCAAGCTGGCCCTGCCATCCTGGCTTCCATAGCCATTACCCAGAATCACGCCCCACTTCCCGTTATTGAGCTTGACTATGGAAGCACGACCCAGCGTGTATCCCAGCGACGTTTCTTCAGCTGACGACAGTTCCCAGCGCACGATAGACCCGGCCTTGCCCGCACTGAAGCCATCAGGGTCAGTAATATCCAGCGCGTAGATGCCCTTGCCCCCGGCCCCCAGGCCTCCCACCAACAAGCTTTTCCATGTGCAGGTTCCCGCCCCGGTACACAGATCGCCCACCGTGATATGCCCATCCACAAAATAACGATGGCTGTAATCCGGATCAGCCAGCTTGTACAGCTCGGGCACCACTGTTGCGGGAATAAAAGCCAGCTTTTCCTGACCGGAGGAACCTTCAAACGCGTGCAGCATGCCATCGTTGCCACCCACATAAATCATGGGATTGCGATCAGCATGGGCGGCCTTGAAAGCCCGGTAAGCATCGCTGGAATACAGAGGGCCGAAGGCCGACGGTGCGCCTACATACACAGGATCAGAATGAACAAGGTCGCCCAGAATGCCTTCACGCTGCCGGAACTGATAGGCACTGAAATTGCCGGCAGACGCACCGCGCAACCAGTCAATCAAGGCCGCTGTAAAGGCACCCGCATCACCGGAAGCGCCCAGTGGCGCCATGCCGGCCTCCAGCCAGCTCAGGTAGCGCGCTGACAGGTTACCCGCCGTGCCATGGTGAAACGGACGTCCGGTCACCGCCCCACCCGCCACCGGCTGGTCTGCGGTCAGTACCAGACGCGTCCCGGGCTTGAACGCGCTGCTTTCAAAGAAGCTGCTCGCTTTCCAGAGCGTATCCTGTGGCAGGATATCCTGTGTCTGCCCGGCCGGATCGTTCAGTGGCAAGGCCCAGAGATCACCCGTCCAGTGCCCACTGTTGAAGCGTGCCTGATACAAAAACGTATCCGTGTTGACACTCCCGGAGTTGGCTGCGACCGAAGAGGCTGTACCTGTACGCCGCTCCACCTCTGCCAGTGCATCCAGCAGCCCCTGGCTGATATCCTGCGGTGAACTGGCCGCAGCGAAAAGCCCCTTGCTGTTGAAGGCGGCGTGCCAGAGATCATCCACCTTGGCAGCATTGGTCGCGTAAGGATTGCCCCATGCGCCATTGATCGTGGGCGCCCTGCCGCCGAGCTCGGGCCAGCCATCGCCATCAAAGTCTCTCAGTGCCCCTCGCACACCAAAAGCCACACCGAAGGTGGATAAATGCTGCCAGGCCGGGGAGTCTGCGCCAAAAACTGGATTCCTGTCATCAAGATCGGGACGCAAGTCGGTCTCGTAGAAATAGCGCGCATGATCCGCCAGTGTAAAAGGATAACCGTCACCATCAACGTCTCCTATCGAACCAGAGTTGCGACCGTTCCAGAAGCCATCCGTAAAAAGCACAGAAAAATTCTGTTGGCAGCTGTACTGGATGGGCGCCGGTCTGCCTGGCTGATCCGTAGTCTGCCGCAAATAGCTGCCTACCCCATTCAACCCTGCACGCAAAGGTGTGGGCAGCGCGCGCGGGTCATGTGCAAACAGTCTCGCCAGCAAATTGCTGTTATGGCTGGCCAGATCCCCTACAGGCGACCGCGCCAGCCAACCGGCGTTAATCAGTCCCAGCGCGTAACGGTAATGGGGCGCCTGCTCAATCACGCCGCTGACAGCGCTGTTGACAACAAATGAGCGTCGTCGATGGTATTGATACCAGTTGGCATAGTTCTGCTGGATCCTCCTGACTTCCGCTATTGCAGTAATACTCGGCCGTCGCACAACAGACGGCCTGATCTCGCTACCCTGCGGACGGAAAGCGACTGACCAGACGTCGATGGTGTTCGCCTGTATCTGATACAAGGTCAGAGAGTCCCAGGCATCAATAAGACCATTGCTGCCCGCACGGTAATTGAAGGAAAAAGGAGAGGGCGCCCTGCCAGAAAAGCCACTGTCGTCAATGGCAACAGCGTAGAAAGCACCCGTAAGATTGCGCCTCGAACCATACCCCCTCTCCGATGAGACGGGGTGAGAACGTGCTGCGGTGAAAGCAGCGTTGGGCAGCCACGCGCTCCATGGCCTGTATTCTCGGGCAGGGTCGAAATACATGACATTGGCATCACTCGAAAAGACACGCCAGTCCCCCAGGCCGAGCAGATCATTGAACGAATTCAGCGACCATACCGTCCTCTCCAGAGTCCCGCCATGAAGGCTCGAGGTGTCGAACGCGCTGTACACATTGTCGATGTTGGCGTACAGGTAAGGGAAATGCCTTGATCCGTAATAGTCGATCCTCGGCCAACCATCATCAAGAGGGTATGAAGTAGCCTGACAGGGATAACCCCTCTGCATATATTGGCAGTACCTGTAGTACGGCTTCATCAGCACTTCCCAATCCATGGAACCGGAATCATCCAGCATCAACATGACATTGGGTGCCACAGATCCTCCCAGAAACAAGGGGGTCTGCGCCGGTGAAAATCCCCCCGCCCCGGAGCTGCACAGCAACAGACTGAACAGACCGGCCCGCCCGATAACAGAAACACCGGGCAGAGCCCTTGCCCGGCACCATAACGCGCTTCGTTTGATCAGTGCCATCTCGCGACCTCCCTGTCAGTCCGCCTCAGTCAGCATGCCTCACAGCATACACACTCTGCACAATCGCCTCCGAGCGCACCTGATTGTCACGCTCAGCATTGCCTGCTGACAGCCAGTCGATATAGCCGGGGTCTGTGCCCCGGGATGTAACAAGATAATAGGTAATTCCACCAGGCTGGCGAGCGCCGACAACCAGGCTGTCAGAAACAAATCGCCACCGCTGCACGACAATCTTGACCGGATGCGCAGCAGTTCCCAGCGCAATCGTCTGCCAGTAGGCACTGTCAAAGTAATCGGCAGTGCCTGTTTCAAAGTGCATGCCAGCGGCCCCTGCCTGGGCGGCCACAGCCTGAGCGTCTTCGATGGATGACAGCAGGCTTTCTGCCGTGCGCAACCCCGTTTCCGCCAGTTGAAAGGCATAACTGCGATCCTGCATCCCCTTGCTCAACCGCGCATCAAAGGTCACTGTCTGTATGCTGCCTGTGCCCAGCAGGGTCAGCAGCAAAAGTACAACCATGGCTACAATGAGCGCAGCTCCCGACTGCTTTTCCCGCATGCCAGCCTCCTTGTTGTTGCTTGTTGCACGGCTTTATTGACCTGCGTTCAATGCCAGGCCCGACATCCTGTTCCTCAGGGTCACAGTGGTAGAAAAGGCGCGACGAATACGCCTGTCACCGGCATCTTCAGGCTGGTAAGAAACACCAAAATAAGTAAACCCTGTTCCCGGGCCACCACTGCTTTCCTCTTCACTTTCCACCAGCATATAAATGCGCACGCTCACAACATTTGCCCAGTCTTCCACATCAGCTGCGCTCAGGTAACGATCAGCCGATGGCCGGCTGTCTATATTTTCGCCGTACAGAAACTGAAGATTGAGGATGCCTGGCACCAGTTCCTCGCCGGGTGCCGACACGCCATCGGAACCGATTTGCTTACGGTAAAGCGAAGGGCGACTCCTGCCGCTTGGGATCGCAAGGTAATAAGCCATAAAATCAAACATCACAGCCTGCGGCTGATCCATCGCTGTGAGCACACTCAGTGCCCCCAGATCCGTGCTGGCATCCAGATCCACAGCCCCTCCAGGTGAAAAGGAAACAGCCCTCACAGCCAGGTTGTATACGCAATCACTGATCAATAACACACGACTGGGATCAGACTCGGTGTTATCGGGAAAGCCAGACAGCGTGGCAGGATCGGCCTGAAGACGCAGGACCGGCGGCGCAACCGTGACAGAATCTATCCCCATAACATACGGAAGTGCCTTGCCAAGCAGAATCATGTCGCTGCTGGCAAGGACAGGCACGCCCAGGGGGCTGCCATTGGAGATACTCAACCCGTAGAGGTCGAGAGGTTCCCCGGGCAGCAGACCGCTCCCCTCACTACCACTCAACACTTGATCAGACCAGGCTTGTTGTTGAATGGCAGGAACCGCACTGAGAACAGAGGCGTCATCAGCACCGCAGCCGCTGTAGGCTGCAGCCCGTATATCTTCTGCCATCAGGGCCAGAGCCAGATGGCCACGGCTCTCCACATCCGATGCGCTTTGCTGGAATTGATAACTGAGCCGACTGCCCAGCAACACGGACAGCGCACCATACAAAAGAAAAACGCCTATGAGACTGGCTACCAGAAGTTCAATGAGGGTAGAGCCGCTCTGTGTACATCTGTGTCTTTGCTTCATAGGCGCACTCAAGGCTCAAAGGCCATAAAAAAATGCCCATCGGATGTCAAAGGGTCCGCAGTCAGCTCCAGTCTGCCATCCGGCCTTGCCCCCCGGTCCCACAACACGTGAATCATGTAAATTGAGCCCTGTCCATCACAGCGCGATGAAACAACAGTATCACTACTGCCTATGAAATCACCCGGATTGCGACTGGGTGTACTGTCCAGGCACACAACCCCGATCCCGCCCGGAAGACTGCTGCTGATATCCTGCTGCCACTCCCAGAGGTCATTGAGAGCCATCTGCGCTGGCGTACACCCCTGAGATGCAAGACAGTTCGATTGTGGGCCTGCAGGCGGCGAGCCCGACAGGACATAGGCGCCAATCCGGGCCCCATCCAGGTTGGCTCTCATGCGATCAGCCAGCCCCTGCACCAGCTCCAGAGCCCGACCATCCTGATGACTGCTCTGCTGGGCTCTGGTGCTTTCCAGCTGCAGGCCGGCTACCGCCAGCAGCCCCAGCGACAGGATAAACAAGGTGACAAGATTCTCGACCAGACTGAATCCGGGCGCCCTGCCGCCCCCCGGTTTCCAGCGGACAGGCCTTGAAAACAGGGCGGCACTATAGACTTTCTGCACTGCACTCTTCCCTCGCCTGATCAGGGTCAGACTGCCGGACACGCCCCCGGAAGACCAGGAGCTTGGCGGCATAGTAGATGCCGCTACCATCCTGTAGGCAAAACAACACAGAAGGATTCAAAGGATGGCTTCCGCCAGATCGTGTCATGCGGATGTACTGCAAGTATCCGGGCCCGGTGTTGCCTCTCAGCAGCATTCCCAGATCATCATCCAGCGCATCCTGCACTCTGAGAACCAGGTCATCAGCACCAACCGAAAGCGGATCGCCGTCATAGTCCACAAACACCAGCCATCCCTGCCTCCAGATGTCGGCCTCCTCGGCATCATCAGCCGCCGCCGTGTTGTCGCACTGCACACTGGCGAGCTGACGCGGACAGATCACAAGGTTCCGACCGCGCACCAGGGCTTCTGCACGTGCAAAAGTGACGAAACGCTGAAAAGAGTCAGCGGCGGACTCTGCCTGCTGGCGTTCAACAAACCGCACAAGGGAGGGCACCCCCGCTGTCACCAGCAGGGTGAAAACGGCGGTCACCACGAGCAACTCTATCAGGGTAAAACCCCACAGATCCTGACACCCTGGCCGTCTGAGTTTTTTTATTCTCACCAGACACCTCCCTGGCCCAGCCCATCACCCTCCTGTCAAAGACTAGCTGACAGACAGAGAGAATACCCGGAGGTGTGACGCTTTCGTGAAGAGGGGAACGCAGATAAAGGAGTAAGCGGCAGAATGAACAGAATGAAAGAGGACAGGCAACAAGGGGGAAACGCCCCCCGGCGCGGCTGGCACCGGCAGACAGCTTCAATCAGCCAGAGGCTCGACCAGCCACAGGAGCCAGCCCAACACCATCCACCAGCCCGTCTTTTACTGACTCTGCCGCACTGACAGACTCAAGTGCCACTTCAAATTCCAGGCTCTGGCCCGCCAGCGGATGATTAAAGTCAATCGTGACGTACTGTTCGTCCAGGGCACAGACAACACCCGGCAACTCGCCACCGCCCGGCGAGGCAAAACCAACCACCAGCCCTGTTTCCAGCGCCATGCCAGTCGAAAACCGTCGCCGTTGCAGCCGATGAACATTTTCAGCACGGTGCGCCCCGAACGCCTGCTCGGGAGATAGCTGGAATATACGACGAGTACCGGCCTCCATACTCAGCAGACAGCGCTCAAAACCGTCCGGCAAGGTACCATCACCAATCACAAGGGAAACGGGATCGCCGTCGAAAGTGCTGTCCACCAGTTCCCCGCTATTCAGCTTCAAGGCAAAATGCAGCCTGACCCGCGCCCCCTGCTCAGGCACGATGCCGCCATCTCCGACACTCATAGCAAGCCTTTCCTGTCTTTTCCTGTGGCAAACACACTCTGCTCCAACAACACCAACACAGCTCCCACGCTGATCCCCGCATCAGCCAGATTGAAAGTAGGGAAAAACCAGGAACTACCAAAATGAAAAAGAATAAAATCGACCACGTATCCCAGCTCCACCCGATCCTGAAGATTACCGAGAGCACCGCCGAGAATCAGCGCCAGGGCCACAGCCTGCAGTTTGCATCCCGTCTCCAACCTGGCCAGCCAGACTAACAGAAACAGGCTCATCCCGAGAGCGACAACAACAAAAAACCAGCGCTGCTGACCATCAAGCCCCGCGAGAAAGCCAAAGGCCGCGCCCGTATTGTATGTTAGCGTCAGCCCAAAATAGCCGGGTACAAGAGACCGGTATTCTCCTGGAATAAAGTGGTGCACAATCCAGCCTTTGGTCCACTGGTCAGCCGCAACAAGCAGCCCACTCAAGAGGATGGACACCAAAAAAAGCAGCTTGCTGCGTGGCATGCGTATTCAACCAGTACAAAAGCCGTGTATTTTGTCCAGTATGTCCGGGTGGGTCAATTATTCGTTGCTCAGGAGCATGGCTTCCCCCCCCTACAGGTCAAGCGAAGCCTGGATTGCTGTATCTTTGCGCGCCAAGCCTGCACCTCACCAACTCATACATTCAGTCAGGCACTGACCAACCGCAAGAACCCTTGAGCCTACACTGAAGCTCTCCACAGCCCTTGCGCGTGAACACCTTGCCGCTGCAAGGGTGCATCTGGACAGCATGCCAGGACACGAAAACGGCAGACCGATCCGGGTGCAGGGGGCCGCACCCTGCAGCCGCTCCATGCCCTTTCTACAAAAGCCCTTTCTACAAAAGCCCTTTCTACAAAAGCCCTTTCTACAAAAGCCCTTTCTACAAAAGCAGAAATGAAACTCACTGCACGAAAAACAGCCCAGGCACCGCCGGACCCACTGTTACACGCGCCGGCCCCGACCGCCTTTTCACGCTCGCCCCCCCACAAAAGCAAGGTCACAACCGCCTGACTCCACCACAAGCCCCCATCCAAAGCAGACTCGCTCCCGCTGTGGAGCACTCTCTCGCCCTTTCCCGCTTTCAGCAGGTCCTACCAATCTTCATCGTCCTCACTATCCTCATCACTCTCCATCGCCCTCCTCCTGGCCTCCATATGTGTGCGCACATTCTCATCCACGCGCCCTCCCCTGCTCTCCGAAGCCGGTGCTGACGCAGCTTTCTGAGCAGATGCCCCCGGATTGACACCAGACCCGAGACCGACGCCTTCTCTCATCCCTATCTCTGCTGCGCTGCGCCGCTGTTCCACTTTATTGCGCAACTCCTGATTAAAGTCTGGCGCCGCCTGACTCGCTCTCGGAGCATTCCTCGCGCCTCCCACTTGACGTCCTGAGGAAGAACCTGCGAGCGGTGGCGATGCAACGGACGCGCCAGGCGGCGGAGGAGGCGGAGGAGGAGGCGGAGGAGGAGGCGCACCGGCCCGCATGGGAGGTGGTGGCGGTGGTGGCGGCGCACCAGCCTGCACGGGAGGAGGCGGCGGTGGCGATGACGGCCGTACACCAACCTGCACGCGAGATGGTGGCGGTGGCGATGACGGAGATGACGACACTCCAGACTGCATGGGCTGCGAGGGGGCCGATCCCAATCGCCGCTTTTCTACTTTCTTCCGCAACTCATCGGCAAAGTTTTGCGGCACCTGACTCGCCTTCGAAGTATTCCCCGCGCCTTTCCCCTGAAGTCCTGCCAAAGAGCCCGCAGACGATGGCTGTGCTGCGGGCGACATGGGTGGTGGAGGCGGCGGAGGCGGCGGAGGTGGTGGAGGTGGTGGAGGCGGCGATGCGGCGACAGGCGCAGAGACAGACACTGCGGACGGATTTATTCGCCCCTCTCCCGCCGGTGCAGCCTGTCCTGGCGCGTCTGCTTTGACTGCCGGCTCCCGCTGTGCGGCTCCCGGCTGGGGGGGCTTGCCTTTTTGGGCTATCGAAGCCAGCCATTCCTCCCGTGTTCGCTCGCCTTTGACGCCGCTCGCAACTCCCTTCTCTGCTCTTGCTTCCGCTGCCGGCTCGCGCTGTGCGGCTCGCGGCTGGGGGGGCTTGCCTTTTTGGGCTATCGAAGCCAGCCGTTCCTCTCGTGTTGGCTCGCTTTTGCCTCCGTTCGCAGCCTCTTGCTCTGCCTTTGCTTTCGCTGCCCGCGCTGCTTGCACCTCCGCTTTTATCTTTGCCGCTCGCTCCCATTGAGCAGCAGGTGGCGGGGGGGCTTGCCCTTTAGTGTGTTTCGCAGTCTCCTGCCTTTGTGCTGGCTGACCTTCCGCTCCCCGCGCAGCTTGCCCATGTCCCGTTTGCGCACAACCCTTCTCCGGATTCAGGGCATAGCTTTCGTAACCTTTATTGCCCCCTCTTTGCTCGTACCCCGCCAACTTCTTGATCAGAACATTCAGCCGAGCTCCAAACTTGGTCTTGGGAGGCTCCAAAGCCGCCCGGCGCGTTTCTCGAGTATCTTGATTTGTTATCGAAGAAACCGACCTTCGCATCCCATCAAGCAGGGCCGCTTTTCCGGAAGGTTTCTGTGACCCATGAGCCTGTTCCGCACCAAAGCTTCTATCAAACACAGGCGGGGGCAAACGAACCTCAGCCACACTGCACCTCCACAATCAACATGACGCAGCACTCCCACCGTCCCTCTATGACATCAAGCTACACGTCTTCACGACCAAAAACCGCCCTCTCGCTGCCGGGACACAGAACAGCTGGACGATTATAGTCGCTTACAAGCCACTGCATGAATCAGCGTTGAAAAAATGGCATCGAGGCCATCATATGCTGGAGCTTGCATCTCTCATACACACGCCCCTCCACACGCAACTTGCAAAGGAGGCTGGACAGAATCACACATACGAAAGCAGCCCCGTATTCACTGGCACAGCGCTCTGGCTGTACACTTCTACATCCCGCACCCCGTCACAGCACCAACATAAAGGCTTTTCATCGAAAATCAGAACCGTCGCGCACTGAGTTACAGGGGGACCTGACGCAACAGAGCCCCCTGCCGGGAAAAAGGCCGATTTATGATCGCTCAAGTGTCAGCCTGCCTCCCGCCGTTCCCAAACAACGAAAACGCCTTGCCCCCTCTATGTCCAACCCCTTCCAGTCTCGGATAGTCGGCATACAGCTTCTGAAAAAAAACAGAATTTCAGTGTGCTGGTGCCTCACCTGTCACAAGCCGCCCCCGATTGTCAGCAGCCCTTGCTGCTTCGATAGTCCTGCTCAAGGGAACTGACCCAGACGAGGCCATTACAGCGCGACTGAGCGCCTCCTTCTCTTTCACTGCCGGACATGGACACAAAGTGCATGCCCATTCCGAGCGCTTTTTCGACAAACCGTTCGTCTCACCCTGTGCGCACTGAAGACTGCTTATAGACAGGGAAAACTTCAGTGGCACCACTGACCCCAGGCACAGGCGAGCAAACAAAGCCATGTCGAGGCTTCCCCCGGCCAGGATGCCTCAGGATTACAGGCACCCTGTCGATGCTTAAAGCCATGTGCTCCGGCCTGCTGCACAGCCAACCACCCTACCGGCCGAGCCTGCCCGAAAACGAGGCACACCACTCTCGCGCCCCCCCCTGCCGTAATAACAGGATGGACATCTGACAAAACTAATCTCTCGAGTGGCATCAGCACTCCTGCTTGCTTGGATTCCGCAAGCAGCAAGACAGCTGACCGAATTTCATAACAGTTCGCTCACACCTTGCCCGTGGGACAACCTCCACTGCCGTACCAACAAACCAGACCCTGACACCGCAGGCAGGGGGCCTGTCCGGCAGCTGACTTGAGGGCGGATGCGCAAGAAGGCAGAAAGACTGGCAGCCATGACAGACGACCCGCTGCACTCCAATTCGGCGCAAACAGGGAGAGACTTTCAAGTTCTGTGCAGAATTCGTAACAAAATCAGTTGAGTTACTGTCTTCAATATCAACACCAACGGAACTTCACGGCACTGGAGGCTTCCAAGGAGTCCAGGCAGGCGGGAAAACGATGTCCTGCCGTAACATCATTGATCCCCGTAAGCACAGACGGGACAGGACCAGTCGGACCAGTCTTCTACAGAGAAAACAGGAAAGTCCGTCACAACTGAGCGGAGATCACCACACCGGGAAAAAAACCGGGGGAACAGGCACATGACGCTGACTATTCGACTGATTAAAACAAGGCGGGAGAAGCGCCTCTCCCAACAAGCTCTGGCCGATCTGATAGGTGTGTCCAGAAGCGCGTTGGCTCAGTGGGAAACAGATATGAGTCGTCCGAATCTGGATAATCTACGAAAGATAGCGGAGGTCATGGAAGTTTCCTTCGAATGGCTGGCCACAGGTCGCGGCAACCAGTATCTGACTGTAGATTCCAACCAGATCAGCGATGACAAGCTGGACGACGAAATTACTCGTCTGCTATCTCGCCTTCACACAGGCCACAAGAAGGCTCTTCTGAATGTCATTCGGGTAATGCACTGAGTGGCAGACGGAACCTGCAGGAAGAGGGGGGACCGAGAAGGACCGACAACAATGCTCCCGGACCCGGGACAGCTGCCCTGCGGCAGACTGCCCGGGAACAGGGCTTGACCTGCTGGTTACAGCTCGTCAAAAACGGTTCAGCGGCACAATGCGCAGCTTCCATTCATTAGGGTACAAGACGTAGCTCCTACTTGACGGAAGAGAAAACAAGAGCTTTCAGGCACCCCTTGCAGTTCACGCGCACCTTGCAGTTCACGCGCACCTTGACCTTGCCGTTCACGCGCAACAGTGCAGACAGCCCCTGCCATCAGCCTTGGGCCACGAAAGTGTTCAGCGCTGACTCCACCTCAGCCAAAACGGTTTCTGCCTGAGTCAAGAGTGCATCAGTTTCTGGCCCCAGATCGCCTTGCTGCCCATTTTCTTCCAGCTGTTGGCACAGGGCTTGCAGACCTTCGGCTCCCACGCTGGCACTGCTGGATTTGAGGCTGTGGGCCGCACGCCGAAAGGCTTCTGCATCCAAATCCGCAAGGGCCGTGCGCATAGTGCGCATCTGTGCTGGGCTGTCTTCTTTGTATAAGCCTATCAGCTCCAGCACGGTCTCCTGCCCCTCATCGCCCAGCATATCCACCAAGGCGTCCAGTACAGCACTGTTTATCGCTTCCATCGTCGGGATCCCTCCTCTTTGTCCCCACCTTGGTGCCAGCCAAGATCGGGCATCACTGTTGCTGTTTCTGTTGCTGTTTCTGTTGCTGTTTCTGTTGCTGTTTCTGTTGCTGTTTCTGTTGCTGTTTCTGTT
>MPMQ01000165.1 GCA_002238585.1 Kistimonas sp. bin40
TGACACTGTTCGACAGTTACGATCCCAAAAATGGTCTGTGTAACCTCGACAACACTGATCTGGCATATTTTGCTGCACTGACCTCAACCGAGCTGCGGGATGAGATGGAAACCTGCACAGGTGACAAGCTGCCCGGGAACCTGTTGTGTGCGTCTGATGCCCCACAGCTGTCAGCCTTGTCCTGCAGGTAGTTTCCCCGATTTTCACAGGTAGAACCTCTTCATCGTCATTGCCGCGCAGGCGGGAATTCAGCGAGGGCTCTGGATTTGCCCCTGCACTGGACGAGAGTGCGCCAGACAGAAGAGAAGGGCCCGCCGTGACAGCAGGGTCGTTGATCAAGCCTCCTGGAAAAATTCATGAAAACGCCGAAGAGTCGTTTGTGTTTCGGGCTCTACGACTGGCTCCGGAAACTTTTTGGCCCTCTGCAGTCTCCAAGATAAGAGCGAGAGGGAATAAAAGTGAGGGTTGCACGTCCGTTACGAAACAGGGAGGTTCCTATGCAAACCAATCAAACTTGTGTCACCAGAACCGGAGGCAGTGAAGGGAGACGGCCTGAAGAGCTGTCGGGCTGCGTCCGCATAGCTCAGTGGGCAAGATGCAGATTCCAATGGGTAGGACACATCGTTCAGAGGATAAGTCAGACTGTTCAATGTAACCCGGAGGAAGAAATACCAGCAATCGCTACGAGGCCGGCTGGGGATGCCTGTTCTTTCTGTCCGCCAGCCAACTCCACTCCTGTCGCCAAACCTCTGGGGCAGCGAGGTATTCGGCCCAATCACTACGGCATTGACCTGGGGCGTTCTGACCTGCGGCTCAACTACCAGTCAGCGGCCTGGCACTTGCCGCAGGAAGGTATCCCGCGTCCCCAATGCGCTTTCGACGTGAAGAATGACAGCGTCCTGGGCTACTGGCTCCAGCAGCCAAAGGGACTGAGCTATCTCCGGAACCAGCTGGAGATCTACAGGGATGCGATAAAAGAAGGCAGAGCTGACTTGTTCACTTTTGCGCCCTTGAAGACGACGCTGGAAAACATCAGGAGACTCGTCTGCCATATAGGTTCCGGCAATCACTTTGGTGCTGACCATCCCCTGACTGACAGTGATGTCAGGGCGTTGGAATGGCTGCAACAACGCGCAGATGTGCTCCTGGCAGAGCATGCCCCCTATAAATTGACAGTGCACCTGTGCTTTGCGTTTGTGGCTGTGTACGAGGCCATGGTGGCCAGGCGGGTCGTACCTCCCAGGAACCAGGAGGGGACAGAGCGGTGGGACTATGCCTCTGTCGCCAAGGTCGAGCCGGATGAGATCACGGCCTACAGCTGGGGTGGTAACAACACGACAGGCCCCAAATGTGGCGAGGAGTTCTATTTCCGGGCGGGAATGAGCTATACGAAGAAAGTTTGCACGTATTTTCTACACCAGCCCCATATGCTGCTTTACCCCAGTTTCCAGCCGCTGGGTATAGAGGATTTTTGCAAGTTCGGCCACCTGCCCGTGCATCCCATTGGCATGATCCCGGACTTCGCCTGCAATGCTGACGGTAATATGGAAAGTCCACTGTTTTTTGCAGAGCATGATATTGCGCACATGTATACATTGAGCGACGTCAGCACAGCCAGGCCCGAGCTTCAGGCCGGTGTGGCGCTGCCTGAAGCTGTGCTGAAATCGTCTGAGCACCGCTTCGCCCTGCGTCAGATGTTGCTGGATCATACGCCTGTCAGTCTGGATGGTCTCAAGCCAGGGTTGCGTATTTTGCAGTTCCATTTACTGCACGAAAATGGACCAAGGTTTGCGGCACAGTTTCTGGAGAGTGACAAGTT
>MPMQ01000166.1 GCA_002238585.1 Kistimonas sp. bin40
CCTGGTGGAAAAGATTGAGGATGGCAGCACTTTCCTCCTGTCGATGGATGGCACCAGACTTGATGCAGAGATGAACGGGACTGACAAGGGCAGTGGTTTACTGGTAGCCGGCCCGGTAGCGCATACCAATGGTAGTGAAACATTTATGCGCTTGTACGATAGCAGCGACAACATTGTACAGGCCAAAGCCCGACCCGGTGCGGTGACGAATGGCAGCTCGCCCTTGGTAGAGGCCAGTCTGGGCTGGGGGTCTGTGGACATACAGGGCCGTGAGAATGAGACGAATGGCAGCTCGCCCTTGGTAGAGGCCAGTCTGGGCTGGGGGTCTGTGGACATACAGGGCCGTAATAACGACTTGTGCCAGAGCAATGTCAGCAATAACACTGTGCGAGCTGTGCTCGATGGGGCTTCCAGCAGTTCGGGGGAGGGGCGTGCTTATGCCAGTCTGGCAGGACGCTGTGAGCCTGATAGCAATCCAAATGAAGTTCCTACTCGTCCCACTGGTCTATTCGGTGAAGCTACAGATGATGCTTTGCACACCTTGGAACAATGGGGCGTATACGGCAACCGGATCGAAGCGGAGGTACGTAACAAGATCGATGGTGTAGCGGTCGCATCTTTGGGGCTGGTGTATGAAGCACACCAGCGCGAAGAGAGTAAAAATCGGGGCAGCCCCGGGCGTGCGGGAGGGTTCAAAACGCGGCAGCAGGAGTGCATGAATAACACTGTGACGGCAGGAGTCAGTCCGCCTTCCAACAGCAGTATGGCAGTGACCAGCGTGGCGGTGGCCACCGATGACAGCTCGTGTGGATACAGATGTGATAAGCGGTGTTCGAGAGAGGAGTGTCGCTGTGAGACAGCATGTCCTCTTGCAAATCCCTCGTTCATGCAAAGAGAGGTGAGCGGCAACCAGCTGGCCGTTGTCGGTGGCAACCCTGCTATCAATTCCAGAACACTTTTGGGCAGTGTGGGCAGGGGGAAGGCAGACTTGTGCCCCCTGGGTACGTTCGACTCTACGGCCCCCCCCTTAAGCTTTGAAGGGTTTCACCTGCAGTTGTTTTCCGGTGGGGATTCCAAGCTTCCTCTTTCCGTTCCTGGTGATGCGGTTCTTGACTGTTTGAAGCGGGGAGAGGATTCTTTTAGGCCGTACCCTGAGGATGAGTCTGGTGCTGTGGATGTGGCGGCCTACAAGTTCGCGTGTTCAGGGGATGACGATTGCCCTCCGGACTGGATTCAGCAGAACACTACCGAGTCGGCGGGCTGGACCAGGGTCCATCGGGCCTATTGCACGGACATGCATGATCTTACTGTTTTCCCCCAGTCAAGTGAGTTTCCAGGTTGCCATTTACCCAAGTGCAATGAGACTACTGAAATTTGCCACAGTCCGGGTGAGCAATTTCACACTCTGGTGCCTGCGAACGATCAGTGGCTACTGGTGACGCGGCAAGGATGGCCGGTTGACTCAGAGGCATACCGGCAGAGCGACCTTTTTCGCGTCTTGTCTTTTTCTCCACCTGCTGGCGGTGAGCCGCAGAGGAGCGATACTGCGTTTGAGTTGGTAGTGAACAGGGATATCGAGACAACGGGTGAAGTGAAAGAACGGGGACACCTTTACGCTGGAGAGCGGGTGGTGCCTGAGGGTAATGGTCCCAGATTTGCTCTGTTTGACAACAACACTCTATGGCATGCCTATCAGCACACCGATGCGACCAACGCCACTCAGACCTACCTGCGTTGGACCCGCTTTCCGCTCAATGCTCCGACGGATGCTACCGACTTTACGCGTGGCTCCGACTGGC
>MPMQ01000167.1 GCA_002238585.1 Kistimonas sp. bin40
GCCCTGTTGTCTCACAGGGGAAGACGCACCGCTTCGCTATCGGCAACCCGCACATGTGTGTCAATCATCCTGCCCCGGACTGGATTCCACTGGAGATGCGGGTAGAGAGCCCCCCTTTTTCTCCGACACTGGAAAACGACGACGTCCTGGTGAAAGACTTGCAGGAACCTGAATTCCAGGGCCGTATCCAGGAGCTGTTGCAAGAACGCCAAAGGCTGAAAAACGAGAAGTCGAATGAGGAATTCAAGTTCAAACTACTGATGCCCACCCTGAGAAATATGCGGACCTTCATTCAGCATATAAGTGACAACAAGCAATTCAGATCCCCTTTGACGGCAGCCGACCGCAAGACCATGGACTGGCTGGCAGAGCAGGCCCAGTCTCTTATCGACGCCCAGGCCCCTTACGAGCGCACGGTGCACCTGGCTTTTGCGCTTGTCGCTGTGTGTGAATCCCTGACCAACAGATGGGTTCTGGGGCCGCTCAAGAAACAAGATCCCAGTTTTTACAGCAAACACTGCGAAAAGCAGGAGTGGCTTCCCGCGCCGGAAGAAATAGCCACCTTCCGCTGGGGGGGGAACAACACCAACGCCTTGCAGGAAAAAAAGGAATTCTTCAGTGTCCAACATGGTCTTGATGGTCAGCTGGCACTGTCCGTCTACCTGAACGCTTCTCACCTGCTGCTTTACCCCAGTTTCCAGGCTCTTGACCTTGATGACTTCTGCAGGTTTGGCCACTTGCCCGTCCACCCCATAGGTATGACGACAGCCTATGCATGCAACGCTGACGGGTACCTGATGGGCCCTCTGAGTTTTGCTCTGCATGACGCCTTCCACATGACAAACCTCTCGACCATTAACAACACCGGTTACACACCTGACAGGCGCGCGGAGCATCAGTTGTGCCAGTCCTCGCAACGGCTGGCCTTGCGCCAGTGGCTGCTCGACAGGGTACCGGAGCGCCTGTACGAGCTGACGTCACAACAGGCCCTGATCCTGGTGGTCTTCCATTTGTTTCACGAAGCTGATCCCGGAGGCGCAGCAGAGTATCTGGATCTTGGCCGTACCTCTTTTCTTTCCTGTCTGCAGAAGCTGGGCGAAGCCCGCAGAAGGGGGCGTTCCGGTTACAACAAAGCCTACCGGGATGTGACAGATTCGCAGGCCATCATGGCCGTGCTCTGGACAATACGCCTGTGGGAATCCTGGCAGGCCACAAACTACAGGTCACTGGAGCCAGCGCAGCAGGACAGGGTCATGGAGCATTTTTTGGCCACTGATGTACCGCGCCTGCGCAATCACCTGACATTTATTGAGCAGCACCGTGGTGCTTTGCGACAGCTGTTTGCCGAGAATTATTCAGAATACGCGGTGAAGGACAACCACCGCATGATTACTGTGCGTGCTGATGGCAGATTTCTCCAGCAAGCCCTGACCTTGTTCGAGAGTTATGACGCCTACTCTGGCCTGCTCAATCTGGACAATACCGATATGGCCTACTTCTCGGCACTGCACTATCCCGCATGGCGGAAGAAGATAGAAGCGCGGACCCGTACCCGTTTGCCATTGGGAGAAGGGTATGAATCTGCTGTGCCCTGTCCGCACAACCGGCCTGTGCCCCAGGCGGCTGAATTCCTGACGCCGGAAACCGACCTGCGTCAAGCCAGCGGCACGGACAGCCTGGAAGCTGCCTGAACACAGCAAAGGGCGCATTGTCTTCGCAGCACCAACAGCCGACACAAATGAACCAACGACAGGAAAGCCTGTCCAATACAGCAGCATTGACCTGTACTGGAGGGC
>MPMQ01000168.1 GCA_002238585.1 Kistimonas sp. bin40
CAGCAGGAACAGCAGGAACAGCAGGAACAGCAGGAACATAGACCACCCGATACCCGGCAAAACGCGGAGAAACTGTCCCGGTCGCCCGCTGCCCGAGACCTTCTCGCCTGTCTGGTGCACCACAGCCTGAACAAGCAGTTGACCCAGGCCTGGGAGCTGAGACTGCATCAGACCCCCCTTGAGTGGCCCAAAGGTACTGAGCCAAGAACAGGAAGCTTTACCTTCAGCCCCTGCAGCCGCTGGCTGGCTATCTCATGCCAAGCCCAGCCAGAATCGCCCCCTCATCTGAGACTCTACGGCTGGGAGAACGGTGCCTGGCAAAGGTGCCTGCTGGTCTCTGAGGTGGCGACACCTGTCAACACGTTCAAGTTCACATCCATGCCGCCAGACACACTGCTCAGTACCCATGGGGTGCATGTTCTGGCCTGGAACAAGGAGCCAGACAGCCAAACCTGGCACAGTTCCCACCTGTGCCAGGTTCCTCCGTCATGCCAGATCATCAACTTTTACCCTATGGATGACGGTGATCAGGTCATCCTCACGAGCACACAGGAAACAGCGGGTCTCTCAAGCCTCCTGTTTTATCGCCGCACAGGAGATGGCAGGAAGTGGAAAGCCGTCATGACGAAAACTTTCACAACTGAAGAGAACGCACAGGGAATTTACTGCTGGGCAGTCGACGCGCGCTCATGTCAACTGGCACTGACAACAAGCATGCGGCACTGCGAATCTGACCCTTTCGTCACTAGAGTACACATCTGGCGCAAGGGACAAAATCCTGCCCGTCCGGAACAATGGGAATCGCAGAATTCGCTACTCTCTGGACACAGCCTCCGTCTGCAAGAAATTACCTACA
The DNA here is from genome assembly GCA_002238585.1 of Kistimonas sp. bin40. GTDB lineage: Bacteria > Pseudomonadota > Gammaproteobacteria > Pseudomonadales > Endozoicomonadaceae > Sansalvadorimonas. Next base: position 857 of record MPMQ01000168.1, read on the forward strand.
CGCCGGACGGTCATTATCTACTGGCCGTGCTATCCGATCTTCGGGTCTGCCTGTGGCAACTGGATACACAATGTCGGCTAAAGGAACAGCTGGTTCTTCCCGGCTGCCTGTACAACCCGGACTACCAGCTCTGCAAACAGATCGCGTTCCGCCGCGATGGAAAACAGCTGGCAGTCTCCCTGTCTCTGCGGCAGGTCCAGCTGCTTGAGTGCGATGCCAACGGCCGTTGGCAATGCGGACCTTTACTGGAAACACCACCGACACCAGATACCCCCGCCAGCGACAGGCCCCAAACAATGCATCTGTCATCAAATGGACGCACCCTGGCACGACAAACCCAATGGCGCGTCGACATCTGGTACCAGAGCCCTGTCGAAGGCTGGCAGCATCACGTATTGCTCTCAAGGCAAGAGGACCATGGATTCATACCGCAATTCTGCTTGCTTGAACCCAGCGAGCTGATCTGCACATCGATAGAGGATCCTGAACTGTCACTGAGCATTTATGGGCCAGATCACCAGGGGAGGCTCGTCCGAAAAATCCGCAGGCGCATCAAAGTGCCCATAGGCAGCCCTGAGTCCCCCAGCCCGGATGGACTGTCCTTGTTGCTGGGCTCCAGACGTACCGCACCTGTACTGCTGCAGCTGGCCTCTTCGAGAGGCAATGGGGGATGCCGGCTGTTTTGAGAGTCGGCCCCTGTGCAGGCCGCACGTTTGGCAGCACGATACACCCGATACACCCGATGCCGGGAACCTTCGCCCGTTTTTACTGTCCCTGTCACTGCCAGTCACCGGAACAGAACAGGTCATCAGACTATGATAAAGCGACTCTCAGGCAGCGAATCTGGACACAGGCCCCCGTCCGCAACACAGCCAGCAGCCGGTGAACCCGGCACAAAAGAACAACCAGGCGCTCCCCCTGGTCGCTTGCGCTCT
>MPMQ01000034.1 GCA_002238585.1 Kistimonas sp. bin40
TCCCATCCCGAACCCAGAAGTGAAACGGTGTATCGCCGATGGTAGTGTGGGGTCTCCCCATGTGAGAGTAGGTCACTGCCAGGCTTCTTTTTGAAGAGCCCTGACGTTCGCGTCGGGGCTTTTTTTTACCTGAAAAAAGGGGGGGCACGGTAGAATTATGGAATTTTTTGTGCGGAACACCTTTTGGTGGCGGCAAAAAAGAGACGGCTTTCAGGAAAGAAACATTCCGGCAAGTCGCGTTACTTGCGCACTGAGGGCTGCTGTTGTTGTCGCTATGAGTCTGGTAGGACTCGCAGCGGGTACTGGTGCGCATGCAGCTGTTCACTTGAACTCCGGCTGCTGGCTGAATGGCCACGAACTGCGCGGCAGAGTGCGGGTGGTGAGAGCCCTCGCCGATTTCAAAGTTCGCCGGGTGAAGGCTTTGGCTGACCTTCGTGTCCAGCATGTAAGGTCCTTGCCAAGCAGCTGCGGGCAATGGCAGTTTGTTGAAGCATTTGCCGATTTCACGATTAAGTTCGTTAGTGTCGGTGAAGACTTTACTATTAAAATGGTATCCAGTTTTCCTGGTTTGCCCTGATGGGAGGCTTCCGCTGTTTTGTTTGGCCGGCCTTCAATTGGCAAGAGCCTCCCTCTGTGGAGAAGCTTTGGATTCATGCAAGAAGCGCAGTCTGATTGCGCTGCTGATAGCACCAGTTTTGTTTCTTCCCATGCTGCCAGCGTCAAATGTCCGGTTTTCATGAACTGGAATTTCAGTGGTCTTTACCGCTGGTTGTCTTTATGAGCCGAGTGTCTTCTTGAGTTTTTTCCGCAACTTGAACGGGTTGTAACCCGTTCGGGTTTCGAGCTGGCGAGACACGCGGGAAATTCCCTTGCGCTTAAGCAGACGGTGGAGAGCGGAGCGTGAGGAATTCTCGTTAATGAACTCCGACTACTAGCAGCTCGTCCAAGGGAAGCCACAGGGTTGTGCGCAGGGCAGTGACCACTATTTCCTGAGCAGGTGTCAGCCTGGTCTGCAGCTGGTGGGCAGTATGCGAGTAATCGTCCACCGTATTGTGCCTCCTCCAGCACCGTATCGTGTCTTTTGAGACACCCAGTTCAACTGCCAGAGCCGAAGTGGGCAAAGGTGAAGACTGGATATAGGCACGACGGTGCGGAGTGGTCGTGGCGTTTTTGTGCTGTTGAATGTTCATGTTGATTGACTCCAGAATAGGTCTGTGATCTCACTCATTGTTGTGCGTCCTACAAATAATGCACGACGCGTGATGCACAGACATTCGTCCGGGACCTGACAGTTACAAAACAGTCTGCTGAGAACACACCTTGCATCTGCCCCTTCGATTTTCTTTCTTCCTGTCTGTACAAACTGATCTGAACGCAATGATCCAGCCAGCAATTTGAAGCCGAGGGTTCCCTGGATAAATTTTGCTCTTGCGACAGTGGCACAGCTGTTTCATTAAACTCGAGGTTGCGCCGGCAGACTTTTCACGCGCAGAAAATTGGCGATCAGTGAACTCCTTGCCGTTGTCAGTGAACAGGCTACTGTGATCGGGCAAGCCTTGTGCAAGACTGTCCGGAACGCTCTGGCGAACAAGGCAATTGTGTATTTCAGCCTGGCCTGTGTATGGTGGGCAGTATGCGAGTGCTCTTCCACTGTATCGCGCTTATTCCAGCGGAGCATCCTGTCTTTTGAGATGGCATGTTCAGTCGCCTGAGCCGAAATGGGAAAAGGTGAAGACTGGATGTGGGCACGACGGTGCAGTGGCCGCAGCGTTTTTGTGCAGTTGAATATTTGTGCTGATTAATGTCGGAGTGCATCTATGAGATCACGGATTCTGGCGCGTCCGACAAGCAGTGCATGACGTGTGATGGGTAGCTGTCATTCGGGATCTGGCACGCCTTGAATTCCGGAAGCATGTTGCTTTGGCTTTTCTGCCGCAGAGCTCTCCGTAAAGAGGCCCGCTGCAACGAGCAAATTTGACTTGGAGGAGTGTCTTTTTTGGGCATGCAGGTCCAGCGGCTGAGAGAAGACTGACAGCCATCAGTTTTTGCGCTCCGATCAGGTGTACACCGGCCCCGACTTTCAGGTCGAAGCGGATGCCAGACGTGCCTTATTGTTGAGTTTCCGCTTGGACCTCGAAGTCATCCTCGCGTAGTTTGACTGTTCCATCAGGCTGCTGTTTCCACAACTCTTTATGAATGACGCCCTTTGCTTTATTCATTTTCCAGTGGCTTGTAAGCAGAACCTGTTTGTCATCAAGCACTTCCAGTAGCGGATCAATGTACTCCACTTCTGCAAATCCATCCTGAATCAGGTTTTGCCAGAACGCCTGTATGTTCTGTGTCCCCGTGAATGTGCCGATGGGGCGGGCATGCATAACGGCATCGGGTTCGTATTGTGCTGCGCATCCGGCGGCATCCCCGGCATTAAAAGCCTCTTTCCATCTTTGGCTGGCCGTGTTGACGGCATCGATCAGCTGCTGGCTCACGCTCAAAGTTCCTCGTTGATTGGGTAGAGAGCGAACGCAGGATAACACAGCGGTCGAGATGTAAGGCTCTGTTTTTCAATCGATGTTTTTCTGGACGGGTAATGAAAGGTTTCCAGGCATCGAACCTGCGGCTACCAGCAGTTTTACGGTAAAGAGCTATCCTGGTAGTTTTCCCCACTGTGTCAGGAACCTTGTCACCTTGTTTTTGGAAGGCCTCTCTTCTGGGATGGTCTTTATTGGGCATCCAACTGTCTTTGCCCCGCATGGCAGAAGACGTCGGGCCGTTTTTCAGTCCTGTTGGACAGTGGTATGCACGCAGACGAAAGGGGTGCATGAACGTGCAGGCGTGTGCGAAATCCATTCTCGCTTCGGGCCTGAGCATGACACTCTCGTGGTAATGGACGGTGGATGTCCGCCTGATGCAGAGTCGACAGATGCTATGAATAGGCGTTCTCGTGTTTTTGCCTGGCCGGAATGCGGGAGGCCGGGTGTACGCGACAGGGGAAAAGTCGAACTTTTTGTAGTGCTTGCTGTCGGGTGGTTATTGGTCCTTGTTTTTTTCTTGCGGGTGATACCCGCTTTTGATGGAGGCAGAGCTGTCTCTACCTGTTTTCTGAGCCTGTGTTTTTACCCGGATGCCGATTGTGTGCTATGCCTGTCGTGGTTATGAAAAATGGCTGGGCGAAAGCTCTGTGCAGAGGGAGCGCGGTATTGTGTCCAGCCACTTTCCCCCGAACAGGCGAGCAACAGAGGGGGAGATAGAGTGGCATTCGTTGAGGGAGCTGGTGATCCTGTTTGGCGAACAGCACCCCAGTGTCGCAGGTTTGGCCGCGCACACATTTTTCTTGTGTGCGAGGGAAGCGGGTGCTGCGTGCGAGCGGTTTTTCTATCCTTGACGACGGCGTCGACGGCAAGTCGGGACGGTGGACAGACAATAGTCAAGGAGCGGGAGCATTGATGACATATTGCGCCCTGTGTATTGCAGTTTCTTTCTGTAAAATTCGTGATGTACTTCAGACAGGGCGTGGTGGTATGCGGTTGATGTTATATCGGGGGGGGGGCTTGCTTCTGGTTGCCTGTTTGTTGGCGGTGGGCGTCCAGGCCGGGCAGGAGGCCGGGCAGGAAAAAAACAGTATTCGCCTCGAACAGGTCAAGGAAGAGATCCAGAGGATGCAGTCGTTGCTCAAGTCAATTCGGGAGCAGCGCTCGGAGCTGGAGGCACAGCTGGAAAACAGCGAAAAAAAAATAAGCCGGGTACAGACGGAGCTTCGCCAGGTTGAGAAGAAGATACGCCAGGCACGGGAGGCAGAAAAAAAATACAGTACCCAGCGACAACGTCTGAAAAAGGACCGGGAGGTGCAGCAGGCCAAAGTGGCGCAGGCACTCAAGGCAGCTTACACGAGTGGTGTGTCTCCAGGAGTCAGGTTGATTCTGAATCAGGATACGCTGGAGCGTGTGGACCGCATGTTGATGTATTACAGTGCGTTCGCAGGAGCCCAGTCAGAAGCTTTGCAGGTGGTGGTGGAGTCTGATCGCAGACTGCAGGCGGTGGAAACGCGTATTGCCGATGTACACAAGCAGGGCAAGCTCCTGCGCAAAAGACTGCAGGACGAGGAAAAGGCCTTGCTGGATGAACAGCGCCGTCGCCAGAAAGTGGTTGCCCGACTGCATTCAACGGAAACGCGGGAGGGAGGCCGCCTGGAGCGCTTGCAGCAGGAACAACAGGAGCTGCATCAATTGATGGAATCGCTCGTTTCCATAGCAGGAGAGTCTGACTCCAGTCGAGCTTTTGGTCATATCAAGGGTAAAATGAGCTGGCCGGTCAGGGGAGCGGTTCTTCATCGTTACGGTGAGCTGCGCGAGGAAGGCAAGATGGTCTGGAGAGGGGTGTTCATCCAGGCGCCTCCCGGGCGTTTTGTCAAATCACCGCATTACGGTCAGGTGGTGTTTTCCGGATGGTTGAAAAGCTTCGGCCTTTTGATGATCGTTGACCATGGCAACGAATATATGACGCTGTACGCACATAACCAGAGTCTGTTGCGGTCGGAGGGCGACTGGGTTTTGCCCGGGGAAGACATAGCGCTGGTTGGCAACAGCGGCGGACAGTCGCGAGCTGGTTTGTATTTTGAGGTGCGTCACAAAGGAGAGCCGGCCGACCCCCTGGACTGGCTGGCGGCCTTGTCCCGGTCATGAAGTGTCTTTTCGGAAGAGTGCGGCCCATGCGGGAATGACCTGGCTGCTGTGAACGCGGTGCATTACGTTGTTTTCTTATGCTGTTCCTGTCAAGAAGGCGTTGTCCGTTTTCCCGCATCTGTCAAAATGCGCGCAAGGCGCAGTTGACCTGTTGCACAGAGTATTCCCGGATGCTTTCCCGTCAATGGCAGAGCACCGGAGGGCCGATTGCTGGTGCCTGATGCCGTGCTCTGTTGGGTATGCTGTCTGATAACATCAAGGACTTTGGGTTGAAATCTACACAGACTGTGCATTGTCACCGTTGCGGAAAGCCAATCACCGGTGAGTTTACGAAAGCCCTGGGGAGAACATGGCATAGATCCTGTTTTTTATGCTGCGGATGTCGCAAGCCGATTCTGGGGTCCTTTATACGAAAAGACGGGGAGGGATGGCATCCTGCCTGTTTCCAGAAAGCCTGGGTACCCAATTGTGCTGTGTGTAATGCGCCGCTGATGGGGGCCTGTCTTCAGGATTACTGGGGCAACCTGTTTTGTGAGTCCCATCAGGACTATGCCACCTGTGTCAGCTGCGGCCGTATCGTGTGCGGTCCCCTGACAGGGGGCGGCATCCGTTTTTCGGATGGTCTGACGGTCTGTCATTTGTGTACAGTGACCGGCGTCACTGATACAGGGCGGGCCATTCAGCTGGCAGGCGAGATGCGGGCGGTGCTGAAAGGGATGGGGCTGGATCTGTTTCAGGCGGAGACGCCTGTGCGGCTGGTTGACAGGGGTGATCTGCACAGCAAGAGTCGTCATAACTTCCATGCAGAGCACCCCCTGTTGGGGCTGGCTGTATGGAGTACATCGCTGGTCGGCAAGCGTGTGGTCTCGCGCGATTTTCAGGAGATTCTGATTCAATCGCATCTGTCGGAAGATCATTTTCGCACAGTGGTGCTGCACGAGCTGGGGCATGCCTGGGTTTTCTACAACAATCCGCTCGGACGGACCATTCCGTTACAGGTGGAAGAGGGGTTTTGCGTCCTGCTCGAGTACCTGTGGCTGAAAAAGCAGGGCACAAAAGACGCCCGTTATCGCATGAGTTTAATCGAGGGGAGCCAGGACCCCGTCTACGGAGTCGGCTTTCAGGGGGCACTACGGGCACTCAAGCGTCTGCCTCTACCGGTTCTGGCGCGTTACATTCTGGAAAAGAGGCGTTTTCCGTCGGCTCTGGGGGCTTTTTTCTATCATTGAGAGCACGCCAGAGACCGGCGTTCTTTCTACTGGCAATGGCCGGGGGGCGCGGGTTGGGCCTGTTTCAGCAGGCGATATCCCCGCAGCAGGCGGGTAGCGGTGGTGACCAGACATAAGGCACCGAAGCACCAGGCCAGAACCGGAAAGCCGGTGGGCCAGAGGCAGGCTGCACCAAAAAACAGCAGTGTTTCTGTCCCTTCCGTCAGCCCTTCGAGGTAGTAGAGCGATTTGGGGGGCTGTTCTGGTTGCAGCTGGTTTTTTGCTGCCATGCAGGCAAAGGCCAGAAAGCTGGTTCCGGTTCCTGTAAAACAGAATAAAAGAAAGGCCGCAGCCAGGGCGTTGGTTGCGGGCTGGGCCGCTGCGAAGCCAAGCACTATGGCGGCATAGAAGATGAAGTCGAGTGTAATATCCAGAAAACCTCCGGCATCGCTGGGGCTTGTTTGTCTGGCTATGGCTCCGTCGAGTCCGTCTGCTACCCGGTTGAGGAGTATCATCACCAAAGCGGCTGCGTAGTGCTGTTGTATCAGCAGTGGCAGGGCCAGGATGCCCATGCCAAAGCCGACCAGGGTGACTGTGTTCGCTGTTGTGTATTTTGACAGGCAGGAGGCTGGGGTTTTCAGCAGTTTCTGTGTGTAAACCTGGGTCCATCGGTCAAGCATCATTGGTTCTCCTTGTGTCCAGGCTGATCACGCGGCCGTGGCAGTCCTGTTCGTCATGGGTGACCAGAAGGGTCGGAATGCCTTTTCTCCGGGCCTGGTCGAATACAAACTGACGCACTTGCTGGCGCAGGCGGGCGTCGAGGCGGGAGAAAGGCTCGTCCAGCAAGAGTGCACGGGGCTCGGCGAGCAAAGTTCGCATGAGACTGACACGGGCGCGCTCGCCTCCTGACAGCTGGTCCGGGCGCGCTTGTCCCTGGCCGGGCAGCTGTGCGCGGTTGAGGGCGTCCTCTACACGCTGACGGCGTTCCTTGCCAGACAGGTGCCGGGGCAGGGCGAAGGCCAGGTTGCCGGCCACTGACATATGCGGAAAAAGAAGGTCATCCTGAAACATCAGGCCAATGGGGCGCTGGTGTGCAGGTCGGCCGTTTATCTGCTGGCCGTCTATGAAGATATGGCCCTGTGTGCTCAGGCTCTCGTGAGCTATGCCGCAGATGTAGGCCAGTAGCGAGGATTTTCCGCACCCGCTGGGTCCCATCAGGGAAACGATTTCTCCCGGTGCCACCGTCAGGGAGAATGAAGACAGGAGAACTTGTCCCGGTAGTGACAGACGGATGTCCTGTAGCAGCAAACTCATTGAGGAACTTCTCTCTTGTCCAGGGCCGGGAGTGTTCTGGCTTGTCTGGATGCTGTCTGAAAATAGAGTGTTTTGTCGCGTGCCTTCTCGATTCTCCCCATTGTTATGCGCTTCCTTTTGATTGACTGCAGCAGAGCATCACCATGGCCCCCATTCCGGCCAGGCAAGGCGTCAAGCCGCATTTTCCTTGTGAGCGGGACGAGTTTCGAGCGGTCGGCCTGTCCTGCGCTTGAGGGCTGCTGGCAGCAGTTTTGCCATGGCCATAATGGCCAACGGAGGCATCACCTGCACAAGGGCGTAAAGTGCCAGTAGTGAGCGGCTTCCCCCGCTGGAAAGCGCAACGGCTTCTGTTGTCAGGGTTTCAAAGCGTCCGGCACCGGGCATCAGTGTAGGCAGGTACAAGGCCGAGCTGATGGAGGCACCCAGCAAGGAGGATGTCAGCAGGCAAGGGAGCAGCATGGGCAGTTTGATGTACAGAAAGGTTCTGAGGCGTGAGCCCGATAGCAGATGGCCTGTTTGGCTGTAGCGCGCATCGTAGCTGCGCCAGCTTTGAGCGAGGCTGAGGTAGCAGTAAGGAAATACAAACAGGAGGTGGCAGCCGATGACCGTTGCCCAGAGGCCATCGATATTCAGAGAGATGAGCAGGGTTTGTATGCCGGGCATGAGGGCGATCTGTGGTATGAGCAGTGGAATATAAACCGTTATGGTGGTGGCCTTGCGCAGGCGGTCCGTTTGGTATTTCCCCAGTTCCAGCAGGGTGACGGCCAGCACCAGGGCGGCCAGTGTGCTGAGCAGGGCCAGCGTGAGTGTGGTTGACAAAGGTGTCTGGAGGCGGTGTACATGCCGACTCCACAGTTGCAGACTCCAGTCGCAAGGGAGCATATCCGGGAAGGGCCAGCGGGTAATAAAGGACCAGAGTGCAACCAGTAACAGGCAGCCCAGACTTGTGGCTGACAGGCCGGACCAGAGCCCGCGTCCGATCATGAATATCCAGTGAGGAAGGTGCCGCAGGCCCCCTGTTATCCAGGGTTGCAGACAGTAGGATACGCCTTTTTCCGCCGCCAGGTAACAGAGTACTGCGATGGCAGACAGAACAAGAAGGAGTGCCACAGCAGCCGCAGCGGGTGCCTGATACAGCAGGTCAGGGTCCTGATACCAGAGCAGAATCTGGACAGGTAGCGTGGGAGGCAGGCTGGGACCGGTCATCATGCTGATGTCAACGACAGAGATGGAATAGATCAGCACGGTCAGAACCGGCAGCCTCAAGGCGCGGTAGAGTGGTGTCCAGACTATTTTTACCCAGCACAGCGAAGGGCTGTATCCCAGTGATTGTCCCGTGACCAGCAGTTTTTCCACGGGAATCTGGCGGCAGGCGGATATAGCCATGAGTGCGAGAAAGGGGGCTTCTTTGAGGACAAGCGTAAAGATCAGACTCAACCCCCAGGCATCGTTGATGGTGGTGAGGTCTGGAGGTATTTCCCAGCCATTGATCGCTGCCAGCAAGCGACCGAGCACACCGGTGGGCGCCAGAAGGAAGCTTACGCCTGCCGCCAGGGCGGTGTGAGGAATGCAAAGCAAGGGGGGAAGGGTGAATTCTGCCAGGGTCCACAGCCGGGTTTTCCAGCAGCAGCACGCGAAGATCAGCACAAACAGGAGAGACAGTGCAGTGGAAGCGAGCCCTGTGATCAGGGTGACTGTCAGCATTTGTGTCAGGCCGGACAGGGATGTCAGGGTTGACCAGGCTGGCAGGGGGGACTGGTCAGCCACAGGGCTCCAGCCGAAAGCAGGCAGCAGCGAGGCCAGCAGTCCGGTCAGTCCGACGAGCGGGAGAATGGCGGCCGCCAGCATAGCCAACCTTGCTTTTGCTGGCTTGCTGGTCGTCCTGAAGAGCGGCAGGTGCGGAGTCATTGCGGGGCTGCGTGTGATTGCGTGTCGGTGAGCCTGTCAGCCAGCCTGATAGTGCTGCAGCCAGCTTTGCTTGAGCGCACGAGCCCAGGAAGGGTGCGGCTCCGGCAGGCCGGGGCCCAGTTTCTCGATATCGAGTCCGGCTGGATTGTGTGGCAGTTTGAGAAAGGCCTGGCGTTCGTGCGGTGGCAACCTGTCCAGGGACAGCACGGTCGGGTCCCCCCAGAGTTCGGGGTTGGCTTTACGTCTCTGGGCCCCGGGAGAGAGCAGGAAGTTGATGGTGACCAATGCGGCGGCACGGGAGCTGCTGTTTTTGGGGATGGCCAGGAAGTGCGTATTTCCCAGGGTTCCCGAAGCATGTGTATAGGTGGCGGTGCTGGCAGGCAGGGTGCCTTCGCGAATGGAGGCCGTTGCCTCCGCCGGATTGAAGGTGATGGCAATATCGAGAGCGCCGTCATTGAGAAGCGGTTTCATGGCCGAGGACGACAGCGGAAAACTGTGGCCGGCATGCCAGAGATAAGGGTGCAGTTTGTCCAGAAACGCCCAGAGTGGTTTTGTGATTTGTTTGAAGTCTTTGTCCCCCATGCTGGTGGGCTGCTGGAGGCGGGACGGATCCTTGATCAGCTCAGTCAACAGCTGCTCGAGAAAAGCTGTGCCCACAAAATCCGGGGGGGCAGGGTAAGTGAAGCGGCCGGGGTGCGTGCGACAGAACCTGAGTAGCTGCGCAGCGCTTTGCGGTGGATTTTCTATATGGTTTTTGTCGTACATGAAAACGAGGCGGGCCAGCCCCCAGGGTGCTTCTGCTCCCTCGGTCGGCATGCCGGCATCGTTCACCAGGCCTGGATTGGCTTGCGCATCGACAAAGCGCCAGTTGGGCAAGTCAGTGACAAAGGGGGCGTACAACAGTCCCTTGCTATACAGGGTGCGAAAGTTCTCGCCGTTGATCCAGAGGAGGTCAATAGCACCGCCGTGGCGACGCCGGGCACGACTCTCGGCTGTCATTCGGCTGATGACAGAGGAAATGTTGGTGACCTTGACGTGGTGCAGGCGTATTCCATAGTTTTTGTCCAGCTGCTGGCCGGCCCAGTAGAGGAAGTCGTTGACGCTTTCGCTCCCTCCCCAGGCGGTCATGTAGACTGTCTGGCCGCGCGCCTGCTCCAGAATCTTGTCCCAGTTGTGCTGTGCCAGTGCGGCAGAAGACAGCAGCAGCGCGAACATCATGGACAGCAGGCGTTGCAGGTTGAACGCAGGCCGGACGGGGAGGCAGAAGTGTGACTGTATCCTCATGGAAAAGCTTCTTTTCATTTCAGGTTGACGGCGCGCCGTATAATACACACACTTTCCGGTCCTTGGTATGGCGGCGCAGTGCTTCGGGGCTGGTGGCCGTCGGGCCGGGTATGTGGTGTATGAGCCGTCTTTCCCCCGTTGTTTCTGCACACCAATGGCAATGAAGCAACGAATAAAGCAACGAATGAAGCAATGAAGGTGGCAGAGGTGTGGCTCGGCCAAAGGACGGCACCCCGGTCTTTTCCACAGAATTTCCTGATGACCCATGAACCCGAAGCAGGGAGAACCCATGACTGATGCGCTGACTATTCGCCAGTTGCGCAAGACATACGACAACGGTAGCGAAGCTCTGAAAGGGATAGACCTGACAGTGGAGGCCGGTGATTTTTTTGCGCTGCTGGGACCCAACGGCGCAGGCAAGTCCACGACTATCGGGATTATCTGCTCGCTGGTCAGGAAAACATCGGGGCAGGTATCGGTTTTCGGGCATGATATCGACCGGGACCCGGTAGCGGCCCGATGTCGACTGGGCATAGTTCCCCAGGACATCAATTTCAGCCCTTTTGAAAAGGTGCAAGACATAGTGGTAACCCAGGCGGGTTACTACGGCGTTCCCGCCCGGGAAGCGCGTCGACGCAGTGAGTACTATCTCAGGCGGCTTGATTTGTGGGACAAGCGTGACAGTCCTTCCCGCATGCTGTCGGGGGGCATGAAAAGGCGTCTCATGATCGTGCGGGCACTGTTGCACGAGCCCGGTCTCCTCATCCTGGACGAGCCTACCGCCGGTGTGGACATTGAACTGCGGCGGAGTTTCTGGACCTTTATCAAGGAGATCAATCAGGCGGGCACCACGGTGATTCTGACCACGCACTATCTCGAAGAGGCGGAACAAATGTGCCGCAATATCGCGATCATCAATGAAGGTCGCATTGTGGAGAACACCCGGATGAAGGACCTGCTGAAAAAGTTGGACCGCGAAACTTTTTTTCTCGATATTCGTCGGCCACTGCCGGAAGGTGCCAAGTTCTCTGGCTACAGCGTGCAGGAGGTGGATGGCCACACACTGGAAGTGGAGGTCAACAAGAACCAGGGGCAAGGGCTCAACGAGCTTTTTCGTCAGCTCAATGATTACGGCGTGGGTGTTGTGAGCATGAGGAACAAGGCGAACCGTCTGGAAGAACTTTTCGTCGGCATGACAGCGGGGGACGACGGTGAGACGCAGGCCCGCAAGTCGGCCCCGTCAGCAGACTGATGGGGCCGCTTGTCAGACCTGAAACATGCCTGTGACTGAAACATGCCTGCAAACAGAACAAGGGGGAGACAATGCTGATGACACGCCAGGTTCGGGTGGCTTTCTGCACGATACTTGTGAAAGAAACACGCCGGTTTTTGCGCATATGGCCGCAGACGCTGGTGCCGCCAGCCGTCACGATGGTGTTGTACTTCGTTATTTTTGGCCGCGTGATTGGCAGTCGGGTTGGCGAGATGGGCGGCTTTGATTATACGACTTTCGTTGTGCCGGGCCTGGTGATGATGGCGGTAATCATGAATAGCTACGCCAACGTGGCATCGAGTTTTTACAGTGGCAAATTCCAGCGCAGTGTGGAGGAAATGCTGGTGGCGCCCGTGCCCGACTGGGTGATCCTGACCGGCTTTGTGTGCGGAGGGGTAGCGCGTGGACTGATGACGGCACTGATCGTTCTTCTGCTGTCACTGTTCTTCGTCAACTTCCATGTATACAGTATTTTTGCCACGTTTCTGGCTGTGTTCCTGACGGCCCTTATTTTTTCGTTGGGTGGCTTCATCAATGGCCTTTATGCGCAGCGTTTTGATGATATATCCATAGTCCCTACCTTTATACTGACCCCACTGACCTACCTTGGCGGTGTGTTCTATTCAGTGAAGGTTCTTGATCCTTTCTGGCAAGGGGTGTCGCACGTCAATCCTGTTTTTTATCAGGTCAGTGCGTTTCGCTATGGGCTGCTGGGATACTCCGATGTGAGCAGTCAGTCGGTTTCTATTTTGGTCATGGGGGCTATAGCTGTGATTCTGGTGCTGTTCGCCCTGCGTCTTCTGAAAACGGGAAAGGGGCTCAGGCATTGATGACAGATATCAGCCAGTCCCCACTGGGGCACTCCTGTCGCTACCTGAGCCAGTATGATCCGGCACTGCTGTGCCCGTTACCGCGTCAGCCAGGCCGGGCCTTGCTGATGGATCCGGAGGCTGGGCTCCCGTTTGTCGGGGTGGATATCTGGAATGCGATGGAGCTGTCGTGGCTGGACGCTCAGGGCAAGCCGGTGGTTATGGTTGGCTGCTTTGAGCTGCCTGCGCATTCGCCGCAGCTGATTGAATCCAAGTCTCTCAAGCTGTACCTCAACTCATTCAATCAGAGCCGTTTTTCCAGTTGTGAGGCGGTGCGACAGTGTCTGGCGCAGGATTTGTCGTTGGCGGCGGGAGCGGCCGTGCAGGTGACGTTGAAAAGCCTCGAGCGTGTGCGTCAGGAGGGGGTGCAGCAGGCGCCGGGCTTGTGTATCGACGCGATTGATATCCCGATTGATGTGTATGAGCCGCCTTCCCCTGACTTTCTGGCGGTGGAGGCAGGCCGCGTTGTCAGCGAGACGCTGCATAGCCACCTTCTGAAGTCAAACTGTCCGGTGACAGGGCAGCCTGATTGGGGGACGCTGGTCGTTGACTATACCGGCCCCCGGCTGGACAGGGCGGGGCTGCTGCGCTACCTGTGCTCTTTTCGCCAGCATCAGGACTTTCACGAGCACTGCATAGAACGCATCTTTGTGGATGTGCGTCGGCGGTGTGCTACGCAAAGGCTGAGTATTTCTGGCCACTATCTGCGGCGCGGCGGTCTGGATATCAATCCATGGCGAACCGATGGCGGACTGGATGCCCGGAACGCGCGTCTGGCCCGTCAGTAGATTTGTTAAAAAAGAAAGCTTGCAGGAAGCTGCGACGGGTGCGGGGACGCAGCAATCTTGCTGCCGGGTGCGGTGGCTCTCACCGGCTTCGGCAGTGTGAACTGACAAGCGCCCTGCTGCGAGCAGGCCGGGCCTTGCTGTTGTGGACTGTGTGGACGTGTTTTCGATGGTTGTCTGCGGGAGAGCCTGCCCAATTTTCTGGTCTGCATGCATCTCTGTTGCGCTAGTGTGCATCCTCTGTCTCGGAGGATGGCCTTGCTGTTGTGGACTGTGTGGATTTGTTTTCGATGGTTGTCTGCTGGCGAGTCTGTCCAACTTTCTGGTCAGTGGCGCGTTCCTTGTCCGCTAGCCCACTTCCTCTGTCTGACTGGTGTTATTTTCCCATTGGTTCAGGTGGTCGATCAGTGGGGTGATGACGACTTGTACACGCCATCCGTTGATGTGTGGAGGCAAGCAGAAGAAGCCATGTTCCAGGCGGGAGCGCAGTAGCGGGTTGAGCCAGGTGGATGCCTGCATCAGCTCGAGTGGCAGCTCCAGCTGGGAGGCGAGTTCCCGGCAGAACTGTTTTATTTTTACGGTCCAGGGTTGCACCGTCTTCGGGAGCAGGGAAGGCAGTGGCGGCAGAGGCGGCGTGGGTCGTTTGTGCCCCAGGCTGATTTGATGCAGGATCTCAGGCCCCAGTGTGCGTACTGTTTTTGCATTCATACCCGGCACTTTCTTCAGGCGCTGGAGGCTGTCAGGCTGTGTTTTGGCCAGATGCCACAGGGCATCGGCGGGGATCAGAAAGTTGCGGCTGATGTCGTTTTGCTGGGCCTGCTGCTCCCGCCACTGACACAGGACCTGGAGAATATGCTGTTGCTGGCGGTTGAGGTTGCGGGCATTTTTGACCCGCATCCAGGCAGTGGCAGGATCTGTGGACTTGATGCTGGCGATCACCTGCCGCTCGCAGTCCTCCCGGTGCCAGTGTTCGTATCCTTTGTTTTTCAGCGTGCGGGACAGGGGCGCGAGCAGCTGGGCCAGATAAAAGACGTCCTGGGCTGCGTAGTGGATCTGGTGGGGTGTCAGGGGTCTGGCCAGCCAGTCGGAGCGGGTTTCGTTTTTGGTCAGGTGAACGCCGAGCACTTCCGCGACGAGGCGCTGGTAACTGATGGAAAAGGCCAGGCCTGCGTAGGCGGCGGCCAGCTGGGTATCGAACAGGTTGACGGGCTGGGCCTGTACAAGGCGGTGAAATATTTCCAGGTCCTGGCTCATGGCGTGCATGATCTTTATGGTGTCCCGGCTCTCGAGGAGCCTGCGCAGGGGCTGCCAGCAGTTGATATGCATCGGGTCTATCAGCCAGACTTTTTCTCCTGCAGCGGCTTGAATAAGCCCTGTTTGCGGCCAGAATGTAGAAGTTCTTTTGAACTCTGTATCCATGGCCAGAGATGGCAGCTGGTGCCAGGCAACAGCGGCCTGGACCAGACTTTCATCGTCGGTAATCCAATGTATATGGGGTTGAGGCATGGAGGTCGAACAGCAAGGTGTTTTCTGTAATGGTCCGCCATTGTACGGACTCGTTGCCGGGGATGCCATTGCTGTCTGTGGGAGCGGGAGGCTGTTGTGCGCGCGTCTGTTGCAGGGAGGCAATGCGGTTTGCATTCGCGTCAAGGCTGAGGCCGCAGCGCGTGGCGGATCCTTGTCATGAAGGGAAGCACAGGCGCCGCCTGCTCTGGCTTGGGCGCAGCAAGGCGGTGTCTGCCCGGATGGCCCCTGGAGGTTGTGCGGCGGATCGGTTGCAGGGAAACAGGTTCTGTCGGACGTCTGCGACGACGGGAGCTGTGCTGCAAGGCCCTTCTGGAAGGCATGGTCGGTGGCTGCGTCAGAGTTTTCCTTGTTGAGTGCCTTGTTGAGTGATGATGAGAATGACTCAGACAGATACAGTTCAGCGCATCATGGATACGGCAGAGCGGTTGTTTGCGCAAGAAGGGTATTCGCAGACCTCGCTGCGTACTATCACCCGTTTGGCCGAGGTGAATCTGGCTGCGGTCAACTACCATTTTGGCTCGAAGGATACCTTGCTGCAGGCTGTTTGCTCCCGGTTTCTGACGCCGCTTCTGGCGCGTCTGGAGCAGACGCTGGCACCCATTGAAAGTGGCGTTGAGGAGGCTGACGTCCGGCAGCTGATTTCTGTTCTCTTGTCTGGCCTTGTGGCGGGACGTGCTCCCGGCGACCTGGGGCGAGATTCCTTTATACGTTTGCTGGCCTGGGCGTTTACACAAAAAGAGGACCATTTGATCCCGTACTTGTATGAGGTCTGTGGAGATATTCTGCCCAGGTATTTGCAGGCGGTGTCCAGTGCCGTTCCCGATCTTCCGCTGTCCGAGTTGCGTTGGCGCCTGCATTTTCTCATGGGAGCGATTTTTTTTACTGTTTCGCACTTTGACAGGGTGCGTACTTTTTTTGAGAGGGAGGCGAGGCAGGAGACTGTGACGCTGGACGGGGTGCTGGAAGAACTGGTGCCCGGACTGGCTGCCGATCTTTTACTCTCGCCTTCCCGTTGTGGATAAACCTGACTCTGTATGTCCATCATCGTAAACATAAAAGAACAGACCTTGACCTTGTCGGGGCGCCCATCCAGGCAGTGGTCAGTTTCCACTGCGCTAAGAGGAGCGGGGCAACAAGAGGGAAGCTTTCAGACGCCGCTGGGCTTGCATCGCATAAGGGCCCGCATAGGAGATGGATTCCCATCCCGTGCTGTTTTTGTCGGACGCCGTTTTACCGGAGAAGTCTGGACTGAACAGCTGCATCGCCAGTATCCGGAGCGCGACTGGATTCTGGGGCGGATTCTGTGGCTGTGTGGCTGTGAGCCCGGCTGGAACCGGCATGGCTCAGTCGACAGCCAGCGTCGCTATATCTACATACACGGCACTCCCGATTGCACGCCTGTGGGACGGCCGGAGTCCCTGGGTTGTATCAGGATGCACTGCGATGACCTGCTGGAGCTTTATGCTGTGGCCAGTGTGGGGATGGGTGTCAATATTGTGGCCGGTGGCGCGGCCGCCGCTGAGCAGGATGAGCGGGAGCGGATTGATAGTGTCGGGTGAAGCTGTTCTTGTTATAGATGTTGCGGGAGAGACCCTGTCGCCGGAGGAGCGTGCCCGCCTGGCGAGCCCGGTCGTCGCCGGTGTGATTCTGTTCGCCCGTAACTTTTCCAGCCGCAATCAGGTGGAAGATCTTGTTGCGGACATTCGTCGTGTAAATCCCTCTGTGCTGGTCATGGTGGATCAGGAAGGCGGGCGGGTGCAGCGTTTTTGTGGAGCGGGCTTTACGCGTTTGCCGTCCATGCGGGCGTTGAGACTTTATTGCGAGGAACAACCGGAGACAGGAGCCGATCTTGTCAAGGATACCGGTTGGCTGCTGGCAGCTGAGCTGAGATCAGCAGGCATTGATCTGGCTTTGTCTCCTGTTCTTGATCTGGACAGGGGTATCAGTGAGGTTATCGGTGATCGCGCTTTTTCTGGCAATCCGGAGCAGGTAGCTCAGCTGGCCGGTCTGTTGATTGCCGGTATGCATGAGGCGGGAATGGCCTCGGTGGGCAAGCACTTTCCAGGCCATGGCGGTGTTGCGCTCGACTCTCATACGGCTTGTCCTGTTGATGGTCGTGGCAGCGAGGAAATACAGCAGGATCTGTTGCCTTTCCAGTCGCTTCTGGATTCCGGTGGGCTGGATGCGGTCATGATGTCACATGTCGTCTATACGGCAAGGGACAGACATCCGGCAGGCTTTTCTTCCCTCTGGATCAACAGGGTGTTACGGGAGGAAATGGGTTTTGACGGCGCCCTGTTCAGCGATTGTTTGTCGATGGAGGCTGCCCGCCAGGCGGGTAGTGCGCAACAGCGCGTTGGCCGGGCGTTGGGTGCGGGATGTGATGCTGCGCTCTTGTGCAACAGTCCGTCAGATGTCGCACAAGTGATAGCGGCCCTCGAGAAGGGAGAAATCGTGCCGGGGCTTGATCAGACGGTGCGAGCCGGGCGACTTGCGCGTCTGCGGGGGAAGGCTGAGCGGGTGCACACCAGGAGTCTGCTGGAGTCGTCGCAGCGGCGTCAGGCTGTCAGGCAGGCTTTGCAGGAAAGTGGCTTATGGCAGCATGCGATGTGACAGCCCGGTTACGCTGCGCGCTGGTGGTTGCTCATGGCGAAAATGCGCCTGCTGCACGCGATCGGGAGATGGCACTTGCCAGTCAGCAGTACGCGACAAGAGCGATTCTGCCCAAAAGGCTGGCTTTTTGACAAAAAATACAGCAACTTACTAGACAGGCGTCAGGGCATGGTGTGCCGGCCTGTGGAGCGGTTTTATTGAAAGCTGCACTGAAGCAGGAACCACTGCCTCTTCGTAAGAAAGTCGCAACCGGATGGGCGTTCTCTCTGGTGTTGTTGTGTCAGTGAGGGCGGGTGTCAAACGCGGAGAAGAACCAGACAAGGGAAGACGACACAAGGTGGATGTGCTTATTGTTGAGGATGCCAGGGACCAGCGTTATCTCTTGGGCACCGTGATCAAGAAACTGGGGTATAGCGTTCATCAAGCGGCAGATGGTATCGAAGCCCTTGCCATTCTGGAAAAGAATTCGAGCATACATCTGGTGATCAGTGACTGGATGATGCCCGGTCTTGATGGTCTGGGATTATGCGAGGCTGTGCGCAGTGAGCGTTTTGACCGATACATCTACTTCATTCTGTTGACGGGAAAGAAAAATCGTCAGGACATGGTGGAGGCCTTGTCTCTGGGAGCCGATGATTTTCTGGGCAAGCCTGTTGACTTCCAGGAGTTGGAAGTGCGGCTGAAGTCAGGCTGCCGGGTGGTGTTGCTGGAACAGAAGCTGGAGCAGAAGAATCAGCAGCTGACGCGGACGCTCAAGGCCGTCGAGCAGGATATAGCAGCCGCAGCTCGCACCCAGGAGAGTTTTCTTCCTGCGCCGGCCGTTATTGATGGCGTGGGGTTTGAATGGCGCTTTCAGCCCAGCCGGGTGCTGGGCGGTGACATGTTTGGCTACCGTCCTCTTGGTGCGGACCATGTGATGTTTTACCAGCTGGACGTTGCCGGACACGGTATTTCGTCGGCGTTGTTTTCTTTTGCGTTGAACAAGTTTCTCATGGATACCGACAGTCTGCATTTTGTGACTGAGGCATCCGATGGCAAACAGGGAGACGGCAACAGGGTACCATCCCCCCGACGTGTACTGGAACGCTTGAACCGGCGTTTTCAGGGGACCCCCGAGGCCATGCTGTATTTCACTATTATTTACGGCGTGATCGAGAAAAGTTCAGGCCGTGTGACAGTGACCCATGCTGGTCATCCGCCGACTCTCTGGTTGCGCAAGCAAGGCGGAGAGCCGGTGATAGAAAGGATTGCGGATGCGGGCATCCCGGTAGGAATGGTTCCGGATGCCGGTTGGGAGAGCAGTGAGTTCCATATGGAACCGGGTGACAGGCTGTTTATGTATTCCGACGGTGTGACAGAGTGTGAAAATCCCGCAGGAGAAATGTGGAGCGAGGATCGCTTGCAGGCTTGCCTGCGAGCGGGGCAGGCTCTGCCGCTGTCGGAAATGACCAGCCAGGTATGGGAAAATCTGAGCCTGTGGCGCGGCGAGCAGGTTTTCGATGATGATGTGACTTGTCTTGTTCTGGAGTATCAGGGAGGAAATCATGCGATTCAGCAATCGACAGGATTCGGGAAAAACGGTAGTTGAGGTAACACAGGCGCGTCTTGATGCG
Organism: Kistimonas sp. bin40; assembly: GCA_002238585.1. Classification (GTDB taxonomy): domain Bacteria; phylum Pseudomonadota; class Gammaproteobacteria; order Pseudomonadales; family Endozoicomonadaceae; genus Sansalvadorimonas. Next base: position 19,074 of record MPMQ01000034.1, read on the forward strand.
AGTCTGGCGCAGCCTTTTCGTGATTATCTTTTTGAGCTGATCGAGCAGGGAGAGACGGACCTTGTCATTGACCTGTCCCAGGTAGACTTTATGGACAGCAGTGGGCTGGGGGTGATTGTTGCCGCGCTCAAGAAAGTGAGCGCCCAGGGCAGTATTGCCCTGGCAGAGCCAAGCAAGGCGGTCAATGATCTTTTTGATCTTACCTGCATGGATAAATTGTTCCCTATACACACCTCGGTAGCAGCGGCTCTGGGTGGGTTGAGTGGTGAGTGAAGCGGGGGGAGCGGACCATGGACAACAACGGCTGACGCTGGGCATTGACAGTCGGTTGTCTGATACAGTGCTGGTGGCTATGGCAGTGCGGGGTCTGTGCACCATGACTTCTTTGACGGCGGAGGACATCAACAGGGTTGAGCTGTGTGTTGTGGAAGCGGTCAATAATGCCATTGAGCACGCCTACGGCGGCAAAAGTGGCTTTCCCGTGACTGTGGAACTGGTTCTGTGTCCGCAAAGATCGCTGGAAATTGGTGTTGTCGATTGCGGTGAGGCTATGAGCTGGCCGCCTTCTGCCAAGCCGCAGGCGACCGAGGACATGGGTGTCTGGCTGACCTCGGGACGAGGGCTGTCGATCGTATCCCGGCTGATGGACGAGGTGCGTTACGAGTCTGACCAGGGACGCAATACGCTCTACATGGTACGGCGTCTGGGTTCCTGAGCAGCGGACAGCTTCACTGGTGTGATTTTCTGATACCGGCCCCGGATTTGGGTGCTGGCCTCCAGACAGCCTTGGGTTGTCGCAGGCCAGCACCCAGGCTTACGGGCGGGCGCACTCCGACCAGTCTCTGGACCACAAGCTGGCGCAGGTCTTGCACCTTGCTCTTCCTTTGATGACATCTATCCGCAGATGATGCTGCGGTTTTCTTCAGTGTGAACAGCGCAACAGCCAGTTGAAGCGGCTGAAAGCTGGCGCTTTTGTTTCTTTTTCCGGTTTTCCTGACGGCAATGATGGTGCCTGGTGGGACGGATCGCTGATCTGGGCGAAAAAAGACAATCCTCCCTGTTCTTGTCGTGTGTTTTTATCTTCTCCAGACAAACAAATGCGCTGAAGACTGTGTCGAATGCAAGCGTACGCGTCACAGAAGGCGGCCGGCACATGTTCACCGCCATGTCAGTGACGGCCGCTGCCTCTGAGCCAACTTCATCAACTTTGATTACACAGCGTTGTGAAAAGTCAGACACGCAAGCAGCTGGGAGCTGTTGTTGATTCTGGGCAAGGGCGTCTGCGATGCCCCGCTGCCGCAAGGCGCTGTGCAGATCAGTTGTGGAGTCAACGTGAAATTTGGGCAGGGAACGCTCTGTGATAGCGTCTGGTGCCCGGGGGGGCAGCAGGTGTTCAATAGCCTGCGCGACTTCCTGACGGCTGGGCTGTGTCAGACTGTCGTCTTTTTTCGCGACCACAAGCATGGTTGATTTTTCGTTGCTGTTGGGGATTGTTCGTAGGGCAACCTGAAGGTCTGAAGTGTTTCATTCTCCATAAATTCAAATTGCCCAGGAGATTTGAATTTTTTTCATGGTTGCACTTTGTGCGTTTCCCCTGTCGCAGTTGTGAACAACCTATGGCGTGTATCGCTGGCGTCGAAGGGGGCTTGCCACCGGGTTTTGAGATATTGGGTAGTGACGCTGACAAAGGCCTTGTCGGCATCGTGTTGTAGTTTGCCTTCGATCAGTCCATTTTTCGATCAATTCATTTGTAGTCTTTGTGGTCCTCTTGTTTTCGTCCGGGATGTTTACGGGGATATTGGCAAGGATCTGCTGTTTTATGCCCCGTTCACGGTAATGCTTCGCGAGTGCAGGTTTGTAGTCTGCCGTGCCAGAACCGAAGGCGCGATTCCCGTGAGAATAATTCAGCAAATCCCATGCAGCCTCGCGGGCCCAGGTTGAGCCAGGGCTGGAGATGGCTTGTGCCTCGTGGAAGCGGGTGTCGTCCGGTCGACGTCTTGTTGTGATGCAGCCTTGTTTAAATTGAGCTTGCCAGGAGCGTGACTCCCGGAGGCTGCGTTTGGCGCCGGCACGGGAACTTCTCCTGAGGCGAGGCGGTCCAAGATTACATGATGTCGTAACTGATGCAAAGCAAGGACGTGAGCCATGAACCCACCAAAAATGCGAGTGATGACAGCTGTTCTCTTGTTACTGCTGACGCACAGCCCATGGGCACTGGCAGTGTCGGTCCAGGATTGGCTGGCTTGGCCTTTCACTGATGTGGCGGGGTTTTTTGCAAGCGCGAGTGAGGCAGGGCGATCTGTGCCAGCCATGGATGCGTCCATAGGTAGTGGGCGGTGTCGGCCAGATGATCGTTGTTGTGGCAGCAGTGCTGTTGCAGAGCGTATGAGGGTCCGCCAAACGTTTGATGAGGTCGGTGATGAGACCATCAAGTGGACCCGTGTTCTGGTTGACGCGGTGGTGGAGGGGCATTTCCCTGACAGGCATGTATATGTGATTCCTGATGCGGATGAAGTTTTTCTGATAGCCGCCTTGTATAGCAAGCTGGGTGAGCAAGGCTTCCGGGATCATGTTGCCGTCATACCGGCCTCTTCTCTGGAGGCCTTGCTGGCCGGGACGGACAATCAGGATGACAAGGAAAGGCTGTTGTCCCGGTTTGTACCGGGTGATGATTTTATCAAGGGACGTACTCTCGTTGTCCTGCGAACGCTTGCGCACTCTGCCGATAAAGGTGAGCCGGTGGTGTCTGGTGATGATGTTGCAGGCGTGGCTGACAGGGTTTTGCGTCATATTGAGAGCCCGTCTGAGCCTGTGTGCTACGCCTTTGAGCTGGCTGACAGGAAGGGATTTGTGCACCACAGTGAGGTCACAGGTCTTACGCGCTACAGTCCTTTTTATCTCACGCCAGTGGATTACCACAGTCCGCTGTACTTCACGGCTGCGGATGCCGGGTCAGCAGGGGAGCCCCCCAGGCTTGCCTACAATCCGGCTTTTTCTGTTTTTCATGACTACTTCCAGCAACGCTTGACGCGCAGCGCAGCCGGTCCTGAATGGACATTGCAGCAGGAGCAGGACTGGATTCTCGAGGGCGAGCAGGCCCGGTCGCCTTTGGCTTGCCCGGCGGGAGTATTCTGATGAGAGTGATGAACAAACAGCAGGTTTGACCCTGTTCCTCAATTCCGGAACCAATATATCCCTTTGAGAGTCCACCACAGGACTGGCACCGACAGGTGACACAATGGACAAGGGGAAGAGGTCATGAATTACGGTACTCCATTTCCAGTGGGTAATCCTTACCGCGGTTCTATTGAGATGAGCATCGATCCAGTCTCTGGTGATGATCCGGGAAAGGAGAGGCAAGGTATTGTTGCCCACATTTACACGGACAATTTGCACATGCGCTCTGTTCAGGTTACAGGGGATGTCGAGCACTATAGCCAGCTTTTTGGCAGGCCTGAAAATATGAAGAATTATGGTTCTGGCCAACCTTGGGGATCCGATAAAGTTGAACAGCGAGTGAAAGGCTGGAGTGATCGTTGGAGAGATGGTAATCCCTTTAGTGGGTTTGCAATTTTTCAGCGTGATGTCAGTGAGGTTGTACAGGATTCTGAAGCATTCATTGGGCATGCAACTTTAGGATTGGGTGAGAGTAGGGCTTACGACGACAACACTGATGCTGGATATGCTGAGATAACCTATGTTATCGATCAAAAATTCTGGGGCAAGGGTTATGGTAAACAGGCGACGGCTGCCGTAGTTAATGGTGCGGCGCCAGAATACAAGAAGCAGGGCTTTAAAGTCGTTACTGGGTTTCAGGATGCTCCCCCGAAACCCTTACCTTTGGAATGGTTAACTGCAACAGCTTCGCCGGAAAATATGGGTTCCATCAAAATACTCACTGGTTTGGGATTTGAGTGCAAAGATATTGCAGAGAGGGTGTTTTTGGAGACGAAACTCGAGAGGGCGTATTTTGCCAGAACCGTCCCAATGTCCACTTGATAGAGATATCACGTGTTTCTCCTTTGCTGATAATACAGCCGGGGGACACCGGATGGATCCTGATGTTGCGGGGATGCAGCACCGCCGAACAACGCTGGTTTCAGGGTGAAAATCGGGGTTGGCTTTTGGCTGACGCGAGGTTGACTGTTTTCCTCACATTCCAGAAATCACAAGTGGTTGGAGGGTCAAGCTGAGGTTGCCTTTTTGAGGCTAAAACGATCACCCGGGTTGACTCTTTTGTTTGACCCAGTGCTGTCCCTGTAGAGTGCTGTCCCTGTAGCCTGGATAACGCGGCGGGAAAGAAGTTGCAGGGGCACAGGCGGGCGCGCGCTTTCCCCTTGTGTCAGTCCATTGTGCCGGAGCCGGACTCTGCCGGAATAGTCAGCAGCCCCGTGCATGCCCTCCCCCTGGTTCCGAACAGCAAGGACAGCCCGTCCTCACTGATGCGCAAGGGGGCTGTGACCGGCGTACCGACTGTTATGGCGACTTTTCTGACAAGTTGTCCCTCGCTGTCGGGTGCATAAAGGCAGAGGCCGCCCTGGATGCCGGTTGCCGTCAGACACCAGGCTGCGTCAGGTCCTGCCAGCAGGGCCAGGGGCGCGGGGGCGCCGTCTGGTGCCCGGTGATGCAGCTGCCATTGCCAGTGGTCATCAGCATCCTTGTGCCAGATGTCGAGCTGACGGGTGGAGGTCCGTAGCAGGGTGCGGCCGTTGTTTGACAGCTGAAGGCTTTCCAGACATGGGTCATCGGGGCTGATGGGTGCCTCCAGCTGCTCCCCCGGCTGCCAGCTGCCGTTTTCCTTTCTGTCCCACAACTGGATCTGATGCAGTGTCGGGGCCAGTGCCAGCTGTGCGCCATCGTGACGGAACGAAACCAGTGCACTCATGGCTCTGTGGCGGGGAGGGAGGGGAAGGGCGTTGCAGAGCGTCAGCTGATTCTCCAGGCTGTACTGCCGGTTGAGTGTCCACAGGGCCACCTGCCTGTCTTGATAGAGAGCCACCAGCAGGCGCCCATCGGCACAGCAGTCCAGGTGTTGCAGGGCGGAGGTATGGGGCGCGAGCACGGAGATCTGGCAGTCCCAGTCGTGCGGGCTGGACGAGCGAAGTCCTTTTTTCCAGATGTGGACTTCATGGGTGTAATAGCCAGGCTGGGTCGCGGGTATGGACCGGGGTAGCGCCAGCAAGGACTGCTGCGGCCGATACCGGGGGCAGAGAGCATCTCCTGTGTAGAACCAGGACAGCTGACGCTTCCAGCGCCGGTTGTTACCCCATGCGCTGAAAAACACCAGCAGGTGTACTGCCTTGCCTGCGTCGCGTCCTCTGGTCCATACGACCAGATCACCGCAGCCCATGGGCGCGACATCCAGAATGCTGTCAAGCGGGCTGTGCCATGTGTGGACGTTGTTCCAGCTGTGCGTAGCAGCGGCCCGCTTCCATACCCGAACAAGCCTGTTGCAACTGGTGAACAGGGTGGCCGGTTCAACAGGGCTGAAATGCAGTCTGCCGACAGTTGTACAGGAATCCGTGTGCTCCAGTTGCCAGCGATTGTCTTTCCAGCCATAAAGCAGCAACTTGGTGATATCGCTGTTGTGGTAGCGCCAGGCTGTTGCCAGCCAGCGGCTGCAGGGACTGAAGATGTAGTTGACTGCAGTGCCTTCGTGTGAGGGTACAGGAAGGGGAAGGAAAGCCAGCTCAAGGGCCAGCTGACGGGTGTGGCTGAGCTGTTGATGCAGACCGCAATGAATCAGCCCTGCCAGTAGATGACGCTCTTTGTGTTTCTTGCGCAGCAGGTTGTGTCGCGTCTCTGGTGTCAGCTGCTGGTGCGGGCCGAGCTGTTCGTGCAGCTGCACCAGCTGTTGGTGCTGGCGTTGCAGAACAGGCAACAGCAGGCTGTTACAGCGGGCCAGCCAGGGCTGGGTGCGCAGGTGGTAACCGGCTGGCAGCAAGGCGTTGTTTGGCGCCGGAGAAGGGCCCTGTTGCCCAAACCAGTCGCTCAGCTCGCGTCTGGCGGGCAGATAGGTGTGCCAGTGTCGACAGACCAGCGCGCACGGCATTTGCTCGGCGAATGACAGATGATCGAATATCATGAGCAGCAGCTCGGGGGGCAGGGTCTGGGCAAGGCCCGGCGCGGTGTCCAGGGCGTGGGGCGGACATTTTTTCCGGGCAGGGGCCAGGCCCTGGTCGCTGTCATGCGATGAGGCGCGGCGCTTTCGCCAGGAGGTGTCACTGTGCGCCGGTGCAGCACCGCCCTGGTGTGTTGAGAGTGTCGGTGGCAAGGGCGCGCGTCCGGTGGCGCTGGCCCGGTGCGGGGCGGTCAGTTGCATCAGAACGAGCCGCAGCGGGCTGGCCGCTGACGACAACTGCCCGCCAGGCAGCTGCGGGCTGCCCATGTGTACCAGAAACGACAGGCCGTCCGGGCTGCATTTGAGCCCGGTGACGGGGCCTTGCAGCGCGGCACCGGCTTTTTTTGTGTGTTGTCCCTGTGCATTGGCTCCATGAATCCAGAGGCGGCTTTCTTGCCAGAGTGCCGTTGCGCACAGGCGGTCACAGGACGGCAGCACCAGTGCATGGGGCATGAAGGCGTCTGACATATCTCTGGAACAGAGCACCTGCGGTTGCCAGACACCGGTTTCGCTTTTGCGCCAGATATCGACATAGTCCCTGGTGACTCTGGTCAGCTGTTGTCCATCAGCGCACCATTGGATGTAGTCGGTGTTATGTCTGTAGTGAGGTCCGTATATGAAGAGCAAGTCAAGATGGACAGACTCACGCTTGTCCCAGTGACCGGGGCTGCTCTCCACCCAGAAATCGACCAGGTCGCTCGCTGGTGTCACCACCAGCTGTTTGCCGTCCTGGTGGAAGAGGCGCTGCTCCTGCAGATGGTGCTGCTGGAGACTGAAAGCACAGGGTGTCAGGAGCCGCACTTCCAGCCTGTTCTTTTTCACCAATTGCCACAGCACCAGATGCTGGCTTGAGAGTAACCCCAGCAGGTAGCGACCATCGGGACTGTAGTGCAACGCGAGAGCATTTTGCATGTGTGCCATGACTGACCGCTGGCATGTCCATGGCCCCGTTTTTTTGCTGCTGAGGCTGTGCTGCCAGACGTCCAGCACACAGTAGGATTCAGGGGTCCATGTGGCGATGCTGACCTGATGCTGGTGCGCTGCCACCGCATAGACCCTGTCATAGCACCGCGATGAGTCGCATATCCAGGTTTGGCGGCTCTCCCGCTCGCGCAATGTCACAACGCGCCAGTGCAGGCGCGCCGGGCAGGAAGCGTCCTGTTCGCTAAAAACGGCGAGCAAATCCTTGTTGGAGCAGGGCACCAGCTGGGCTGTTGCCGCGAAGTTGTCATTCCCCGCTAAAACAGGAACCGCGTACCAGGCACCTGCGTCCTGGTGCCAGCTGAGGACCCGTCCTTTATCGTGACCGGTGAACAGTCGCGTCGGTTGGTCGTTACTGAACGCGAAGCAGGAAACCTTGTTTTGGGGGGCAGAGGCCTGGCTGGTGAGCGGCAGGAGTGTCTCGGGGTGCCAGCTGTCCTGTTGCCAGCCGTAGAGGCGCAGCAGGCAGCAGTCTGCTTCTGTATCCTGCTGTGCCATTGCCAGCCAGCGGCTGCAGGGGCTCCATTGTGCGCCGGTGATTGAATCATCGCCTGGCAGGAGGGTCGGCTGGAGTTCCAGATGCTCGGCTTCGGCCAGCTGTTGGTGCAGGCTGTACTGAACAAGCCCGGCCAAGGAATTCTGCGCTGTCTGAATGTGTTGCTGGGCGCGTGCGAGCAGTTCGGGCTCTTGTATCTGCCCTGCTTGTTCCTGTCGGTGCAGCAGCTCCTGATGCTGGCAGTCGAGCATCGGCAGGAGCGGGTTTTGCAGGGCGAGCAGCAAGGGGCGGATGCGCTGACTATAGCCGGCGAGCAGATGGCGACTGGCCTGGCGCTGCTCGAACGAACGGGCCGCCAGCCATTGGGTGATGTCTGTTCTGGTGCCGGGTATGTTGGCATGCCAGTGACGGCACACCAGGGCGCAGCTGTCGTGATTCGCGAGTGGGACATAATCGAAAATGCGACGCAGCAGTGCGCAGGGCAGCGTCTGGGCTGCTGTGTCCGGTGTTCGCAACAGAGGATATCCAGCGGTGGGCAACACGGCCGTGCTCCAGGCTGACCCCTGCGGATCCGGGCGCGGGGGCTGCTGTGAGGTGCCAGCCTGTTGTGGCGGCAGGGGGCGTGGGGGTGTGGCCATGGGTAGACCTCATCGCTGGTAGTGTTATTGATATTGGACACAGCAGCCGGCTCACAGTTCCGGGGGAGGCACAGATTCCAGGCAGCAGGGACGGGCCCTACCCCGGCAGATTGCCGGCCTGATGCTGGCAGCCTGGTTCGACACCAGGATCCAGCTGCCAGAAACTGGCCCCCTCCCAGCTTCCCGGTAGCAACGACAGCCCGTCCTCACTGGCGCACAAGGGGGGCATGGCAGGCGTCTCGAGAGTCATGCTGCCCTTGATGACGAGTTCCCCCTGGCTGTCGGGCGCATAAAGGCGGACTCTGCCTTGCGGGCCGGTTGCCGTCATACACGGGGTTGCCGTCACACACAGGGTTGCACCCGGTCCGGCCAGGAGTGCCAGAGGAGCCGGGCTGTTGGCTTCTACCCGGTGAAAGAGCCGCCGTTGCCAGCGGTTGTCTGCGTCCTTGTGCCAGATATCGATCTGACAGGCAGTGGTCCGTACCAGGGTGCGGCTGTTGCCCGACAGCTGAAGGCTTTCCAGACTCGTGTCGTGGGCTCCTGTAGGTGTGTGCAGGTGTCCATCCAGCTGCCAGCTGCCGCTCTCATTCCTCTTCCAGAACTGGATCTGGTGCATGCTGGCTGCCAGAGCCAGTTGTGTCCCATCGCGATGAAACTGGAGCAGTGTGCTCAGGGCTCGGTGCTGACGCAGGAGAGGAGCACGGGAGCAGAGCCAGAACAGGTCCCGGACCCGGTAGTCTTGCTGGAGTGTCCACAGGGCAATCTGCCGGTTTTCGTACAGGACCACCAGCAGGTGCCCGTCAGGGGAGCAATCCAGCTGGCGTATGGCGCAGGCCTGGGGCGGGAGTACAGAGGCCTGACAGGCCCAGTCATTCGGACTTGACGCATTCAGGCCCTTTTTCCAGATGTGCACTTCATTGGTGTATTGGCCGGGTTGTGCGGCGGGTGTGGACAGGGCCTGAGCCAGCCAGGAGTCCTCCGGTCGGCACAAGGTGAAGTGGGTATTGCCTGCATAGAGCCAGGCTACCGGGCGACCCCAGCGGCCGCTGGCAGCCAGCGGGCTGAAAAACAGCAGCTGCTGGATTTGTTCCCGGTCACGATTCTGCCTGGTACATACCACCAGATCACCGCATCCCATGGGGGCCAACTCCACGATATGGTGGAGGAGTTGAACGCCGGCACGGCAGCTGTAGACGCAGTCCCAGCTGTTGGTCGTGGCGTCGCGTTGCCATACCAGAATCTGGGTGCTGTTGTCATGGCCTGTGAACAGGGTCTGTGGCTCAGTCACACTGAAACGGAGGTGTGTAACGGGAGCCGCGGTGTGCAAGCGTTCCTGTTGCCAGCCACCGTTTCTCCAGCCGTAAAGGCGTAACAAGCTGTCACCTTCGCCAGGCAACAAACAGGCTGCGGCCAGCCAGCGGCCACAGGGACTGAAGGCACAGTTGGCCAAAGGGCCGGCCGGTGGTGGGGACAGGGGCGCTGGCCGCAGTGCCAGCTGGCGGGCACCGATGAGCTGCTGATGGAGGCTGTAGCGGATGGCGGCTGCCAGTAGATGACGCGCCTTGCGTTCCTTGTACCCTGTGTGGAGCCTTTCCAGGCAGCCTGGCAGTTGCTGGCCGAGCAGTGTCTGCAGGCGCAGCAGCTCCTGATGCTGGCGTTGCAATACTGGCAGCAGTCGACTTGCCTGGCACGCCAGCGCGCGGGGGATGCGCAGGCTGTAGCCGGCTGACAGCAAGGCGTTGTGTTGCTGTGTGGACGCGCCCTGGTGCTGCTGTAACCAGGCGGCCAGCTGTAGCCTGAAGCCCGGCAGGCAGGCTCGCCAGTGATGGCATACCAGTGCACATCCACCCTGTTCGGAGAGCGGCAGCTCATTGAATATCTGGTGCAGAAGCTCGGGGGGCAGCGTCTGGGCGTAGCAGGGCACTGTGTCATGCGTTTTGCTCCGCCCCCTTTTGGGGACGGGGAGCGCGTCTGGCAGGCGGTCATGTGGCGCCCTGTGGCGCTTTTTCTGAATGCGGCGGGCGCGCGGCCCCGGGCGTGGTGCCGGCTCAGCTGGCGCTGACAATGTAGACGGCGAGGGTTCGGACGACTCGCCTGTATCCCGCCGCTGTGGGCCAGTCAGTTGCAGCAGGTTGAGGCCGCGCAGGTTGACAGAGGGCGGCATGAGCGGCCCTGCCCATTGTGGCTCGGCCATTTCGACCAGCAGTGACAGACCATCCGGGCTGCACATCAGCCCCGTCGCCGGCCTGTCCAGCAGGCAACCGGCTTTCTTGACAAGGCACCGGTGCTGATTCTCCCCATGAATCCAGAGTCGACTTTCTTCCCAGAGCGCGGTGGCGCACAGGTTGTCACCGCAAGGCAGCAACATGGCCTGTGGTCTGGATGCGTCTGACTCACCCCTGGCGCATAGCATCCGTTGGTGCCAGATGCCTTGTTCATTTTTGTGCCAGATGTCCAGATAGTTCTCAGCGATCCGGATCAGGGTGTTGCCATCGGCACCCCATTTGAGGGAGCTGATGTCGTTATGGAATGGATCATGCCCGAAAGGCACAGCCACAAGGCTTGACTCACGGATCACCCAGCAACCGGGGCTGCTTTCCGCCCAGATGTTTATGCGGTCGTGGGAGGGGGGCAGCATCAGCTGTTTACCGTCCTTGTGAAAGAGGTCGTGCAGGCGCGAGCTGTGGGTGCCGAGGGCGCAGGGGGTATGGATGCGCAGCCGCAGCCGGTTGTCGTCATCCTGCTCCCACAGGGCGGCGTAGCGGTTGGCCAGCAGCCCCAGCAGGTGGCGGCCATCCGGACTGTAGTGCAGTTGCATGGTGTAGGCCAGGCCTTTGATGACTGACCGCTGGCATCCCCAGCCTCCTGGCAGGTCGGCGTTCAGGGCGCGTTGCCAGATGTCCAGCACCGTGCAGGATTCAAGGCTGGATGTGGCGATAACCACCTGATGCTGATGCGCGGCAATCGAGTACAGCTTGTCATAGGTTTTTGATGCCGTGCGTTGCCAGCGCGGCCCGCTGTCGTGCTGCTGGAGCGCGTGCGCGCGCCAGGAGGGGGACCATGAATAGTCATCGTACTCTTTGCAGACAACGAACAGATCGGTGCAGGTGGCGGGAATCAGTCGGAAGACCGAGAATTTTTCACTGCCTTCGAACACAAGGTTCGCGCACCAGACGTGTGAATCCGGGGGCTTGTGCCAGCAGAGCACCAGGCTGTCGTCGTGGCCTGTGAAAAGTCTGACAGGGGAGGCGTTGCTGAATGCGAGACAGTAGACGTAGGTGGCGATTCTGGCATGGGCAAGCTGGACTGGCTGCAGGGTTTCGGCTTGCCAGCGGCCCTGGTGCCAGGCATAGAGGTACAGGCAGGAGCGGGTCTGCCCGGACAGCACCTTTTGTGCCACGGCCAGCCAGCGGCTACAGGGACTGAACTGTGCGGCAGTGATAGAGCCAGCTGCGGCGGCAAGCGGCAGGGGTTGCAGCCCCAGCTGGTCGGTTGTGATCAGCTGCTGGTGCAGGGCGTACTGTATCAGCCCGGCACAAAAAGACTGTGCTGTCCGAGCCTGTGGCTGCCGTTGTTGTGTTTCCTGTTGTCGTTTGAGTTCCTGATATTGCCGCTCCAGCAGTGGCAGGAACGGACTGTTCAGGCGGGCCAACAACGGACGAATGCGACTGTCAAAACCCTCAAGCAGGAAGGGTGCCCGTTCACGCTGCTGGAGCGAACGTTCTCTCAGCCAGCGGGCGACAGTCTTTCTGGTGTCGGGCACATTGGCGCACCAATGGTGGCACACCAGCGCACAGGCAGCCTGGCAGGACAGCGGCAGGTAACAGAAGATCTGGCGCAGCACCCGGCCGGGCAGCCTGGCGGCGAGCGCGCGGCCAAAGGCCTGGAAAGGTGCGTCCACTGACGCGGGTTGTTGTCTGTCTGGCTCGCCAGCTGGCCTGCGGGATCCAGGTGAATGCGGTAGTGCGCTGACGGGGGAAGGGTGCATTGCTTTCCGACTGCTCCTGCTGTTTCTTTCATGACCTCGGACACAGTAGTGGCCTGCAGGTTCCAGCCGTCCGGGGCTGGTTATCCGTCTGGTCAGGTTTGTGAGGGACGAGGGCGCAGGGGAGTGCCAGCTGTTTGGCATGGCAGGGGAAAGAAGACAGAAGCCTGAGACCGGGTGTTTGTTGCTGGCGGCGGTTGTCCAGTATCAGCGGCGGCAAGCGGTTGTCCTGCTTTACCAGGATCGGGCTTGCCTGTATCAGGCTGGTCGGCTGGCCTGTGTTGCGGGAAGCTGCTGTGAGCCACCCCCGTGTATGACAGTTGGTCCATGGTTCGTTGATCACCCGTTCTGCTCACAAAGTCAGACAGCAGGGCCGGTGCGGGTTCCAGGCAATATCAACCCACTTTGTTGCCTGACCTGGAGGCGGTGGTCACAGTAGCTGGCACCAGCCTCGATGCCATGCCGCAGCCCGGTGGTTTTCACCCTGCTGTTCTTGCTGTTCTTGCTGTTCTTGCGCTGCTGCTCTTTCTCCGGAGACGGGCTCTGGAGCGCTGCCTTGCCTGTTCTCCTGTGGCGGAAGGCCCAGCTGCAGCAGGGTCGGTGGATTTGCGCGCGAGGCTACCAGCAGGGACAGCCCGTCCGGGCTCTGGCTGGCTATGAAGGCGTTGACGGGTATACAGGCTTTTCTTACGAACTGTCCCCGGCTGTCCAGACCGTGAATCCACAGGGACAGATGGGGATCCTGCACGACTGTGCAGACCAGCTCACCGGTAGGTAGCAGGCAGGCTGACGGCATAAAGCGAGATTGCTGTTCCCTCTTGCGCTCTAGCCGATGCTGCCAGTCACCGGTGGCGGTCTGGTGCCAGACGTCCAGACGCCAATGGCTCACCCGTACCAGTGTGCGACCACTGGATGACAGGAGCAGGTATCTGAGACTGTCGTCGGCTGGAGTCTCAGGATCCTCGGGGGGTTCCAGCAGCTGGGTGCACCGCCAGCGATCAGGAGTGTCCTCGTATAGCTGCACCTGGTTCCGGTAGCAGGGGAACGCCAGCTGTTTTCCATCATCGCGAAATGCGACCTGACGAAACAAGTGAGGCTGCAGCAGGTCCAGGTTTCCAGCAAAGGTCAGCTGTCTGTGCAGATGGCATTTTGCGTCCAGTGTCCACAGACAAGTCTGCCCGTTCCACAGGATGCCCAGCAGACACTGGCCGCCCGGACCGTAAAGCAACTCTTTTATTAGAACATCGCCGTGAGGAAGCTCTGACACTTGCGGTGCCCATCGCGCCGGCTGGCTTGTATCAAGCCCTTTGCGCCAGATTGCTATTCGATTGAAGCGATCGCCACAATCTGCGCACAGACAGAGCCAGCTCAGCGCCAGCTGCCATGATTTCCCTTCTTTTGCGATGAGCCAGGAATTGCTGAGAAACTCTTGTTGTGCGTCAGGCTTCCAGCCCTGCCCACCCCCTGTGTAGACGTAAAACTGGATACAGGAACGGCCTTCTGATGGGGGAACCTGGATCTGAGTGACCAGAGCGCCGTCAGCCATAGTGTTAAAAGTGATAGCGCGGGGGAAGGGGGCAAGACGGACCACAAGGGTCTGGTGCCAGTTGTTGGTGTCTGGCTCTCTGCGCCAGGCCAGGATATCCGGGCCATGGCAGCTGAACAGGGTGTCCTGAGGCGTAGAGGCAAAGGCGAAAGTTGCGACAGACGCTGTGCCACAAGAAACCAGAGTCTGTCGTTGCCAGAAGTTTTGTTCCCAGCCGTAGAGTCGCAGCACAACCGGACCCGTATCCTGAGGCCGGCAGCCTATCGCCAGCCAGCGGCTGCAAGGACTGAAACTATATGTTCCCACTGAGGTTGCATCGGGCCAGTCGATGGCCGCCGGGTGCAGGTTGAGCTGATCGGCCTGGGTCAGATGTTCCGTCAACCCCTGGTGTACCATGGCCGACAGCAGATCACAGGCTGCGAGCCCTTCGGCCAGTGGTTGTGTGTCCTGCTGCGCCTGGGCCCGTTCTTGTTCCTGCTGTTCCTGCTGTTCCTGCTGTTCCTGCTGCAGATGCATCAGTGCTGGCAAAAGGGGGCTGTTTACGGCTTGAAGAAAGGGGCGGATGCGGCTGCTGAAGCTGCGTCCTGGATTGACATCGGCCTGGCATGACAGGGGGGCATTTTTTTGCAACCACAGGGCCAGTCGCAAGCGCGGTGCAGGCAGACAGTCATGCCAGTGGCGGCACACCTGGGCGCATTGACTCTGGTCCGGGAACGGCAGGTAGCTGCATATCTTTTCCAGCACCA